>DASRTX010000532.1:0-7306 GCA_035655715.1 Myxococcales bacterium
CGGCGAGCCGCAATACCAGATGTATATCCCCGGCGCACCGCGGCCCGGCTCACCGCCATCGCCGCCGCCCGAGGGCCAGCAGCAATAGCGTTCCGCGGTCGGGCCTGCTAGACAACCGTGCCCCATGGCCGAGTTGTCGTACACGTTGCTGCGCCTGTTGCCCAAAAACACGCTCTCCCGCGCGGTGGGCGCGGCCTGCCGCGTCTCGGCTCCGCGGCCGGTGATGCGCGCGGTGATCCGCGCCTTCGCCAGGAAGTACGGCGTCGACGCGAGCGAGGCCGAGCGGCCCATCGACGAGTACCCCACCTTCACCGAGTTCTTCACCCGCCGCCTCAAGCCGGGCGCGCGGCCCATTGCTCCCGGAGAGTTGCTACCGACAAGCCCGGTGGATGGCACGGTGGGCGAGCTGGGCGACATCGTCGAGTCGCGTCTCTACCAGGCCAAGGGCAAGCACTACACGCTGGCGGAGTTGATCGGCGGGCCCCGGGCGGACGAGGACGCGCGGCAGTTCGCGGGCGGCGTCTTCTGCACCATCTACCTGGCGCCCTACAACTATCACCGCATCCACGCGCCGCTGGGCGGCGTCATCGCCGGCTACGTCAACATGCCGGGCCAGCTCTGGCCGGTGAACCCGGTGGGCGTGCGCAACGTGGAGAAGCTCTTCTGCGTCAACGAGCGCCTCACCACCTTCCTGAAGACGGCGCGCGGACCGTGCGGCGTGGTGGCGGTCGGGGCGACCAACGTGGGGCGCATCCGCGCGCTCTACGACGACGTGGTGACCAACGCGCGCCGCACGCGGCAGCCGGAGCGCAAGCTGTACCCCGCGCCGGCGCGGGTGGAGAAGGGCGGCGAGCTGGCCGTCTTCGAGATGGGCTCGACGGTGGTGCTGCTCTTCGCGCCGGGCGTGAAGCTGTCGCCGCGGCTCGTGCCCGGCATGGCCATCCGTCTGGGCGAGGCGCTGGAATGAGTCAGAAGCTGCGCGGCGTGAAGGGCACGCGCGACGTGCTGCCCATCGACACCTACCTCAAGGACGACGACCCGTGGGTGCGCATCGGGCACTACCACCTGGTGGAGCAGGCCGCGCGCGATCTCTTCCCGCTCTACGGATATCGCGAGGCGCGCACTCCGGTGCTCGAGCGCACCGAGCTGTTCGTGCGCGGCATCGGCGAGGTCACCGACATCGTCGGCAAGGAGATGTACACCTTCGACGACCGCGGCGACTCCTTGACCATGCGTCCGGAGAACACCGCTTCGCTGGTGCGCGCGTACGTCGAGCACAACGTCAACCAGCAGGAGCCGGAGACGAAGTGGTGGTACCTGGGCCCCATGTTCCGCCGGGAGCGCCAGCAGCGCGGCAGATACAGGCAGTTCACGCAGATCGGCGTGGAGGCGTTCGGCAGTCCGGGGCCGCGCGTCGACGCCGAGCAGATCGAGCTGCTCGACCGCTGGCTCAGGAACCTGGGCATCCCCTTCGAGATGCACGTCAACACGCTGGGCGACGCGGTCTGCCGCCCGCGATATCGCGAGGCGCTGCAGGCGTACCTGCGCTCGCGCATCGGCGACCTCTGCGAAGATTGCAAGAAGCGCGTCGAGACCAACCCCATCCGCGTGCTGGACTGCAAGAACCCGAAATGCCAGGAGGTGGCAGAAGGCGCGCCGCGGATGGAGGAGTTCCTCTGCGACCCGTGCCGTGCGCACTTCCTCGGCGTGCAGGAGACGCTGCGGCGGCTGGAGGTTGCGTTCGTGGTCGATCCCAAGCTGGTGCGCGGGCTCGACTACTACACGCGCACCACCTACGAGGCCATCGCTACCGCCGGCCTGGGCGCGCAGAGCACCGTCGCCGGCGGCGGGCGCTACGACGGCCTGGTGCGGGAGCTGGGCGGGCCGGACGTGCCCGGCATCGGCTTCGCCGCCGGCGTGGAGCGGATGGCGCTCTTGCTCGCGCAGCAGGGCAAGGAAGGCGCCGTCCGCCCCGTCCTCTTCATCGCGCCGCTGGGCGACGAGGAGGGGGCGCAGGCCGACCGCATCGCCCGCGATCTGCGGGCGGAGGGGCTCGCGGTGGAGGTGGGCTTCCGCAAGGCCAATCCAGGGAACCAGCTCAAGCGCGCCGACGCGCTGGGGGCGCGCTTCGCGCTGGTGCTGGGGGACCAGGAAGTGCGCAGTGGCAGGGCGAGACTCAAAGAATTGAAGACCGGCGCCCAGCACGAGGTGGAGCTCGGCAAGCTGGGGCAGGAATTGAAGCGCCTCTAGCGGTCCTACTTGCAGTCGAGCACGCGAGAGCCCTGCGAGAACTCCACCGTCCCGGCGAATCTGGGGACGGTGATCGCCTGGGCCGGGGTGGTCGCGACTTGGAGCAGGCCGCAGCCCTTTCCCGGCACCGTCTCGAGGATCCGGGCGGCAAGCCTGTCGTTGCGGATCGTCCGGACGTCGTCGATGGTGACCTGGTAGCCGCTGGTGGGGCGTTCGCCCAGCGCCGCCACCAGCACCATGAAGTGCGCGAAGTCCACCTCCGGTGCCGGCGTGAGCTCGCCGGAGAGGTGCGGCCACTCGATCTCCCAGTCGCGCTGGCTGGTCACCACCAGGTGCTCCGGCTGGAAGTAGAGCGAATGCAGGAACTCGCCCGGCGGCAGCGCGTCGGGGTCGTACGCCGCCGACCCGCCACAGGCGGCCAGCATCCCGAGCAGGGGCAGAAGGAGCCTCATCCACCAATAAGCTAAGACTTCCGCGTCGTCTCGCGAAGCCTGCGGGTGAGCACCTTCATCACGCCCATGGCGATCTCCGGGCGCTCGGCGAGGATGTCGCGAAAGTCGTCGCGACCGATCTTGAGCAGCACGGCGTTCTCCACCGCGGTGACGCTGGCGGAGCGCGGCTCGGAGTCGAGCACCGCCATCTCGCCGAAGACGTCGCGTACTCCCAGCCGCAGCAGTTCCTTGTCGCCGCGGTGCACCTTCACCTTGCCTTCCACGATGAGGTAGAGCGCGTCGCCCGGTTCGCCCTCGGCGAAGACGCCGTCGCCGGACGCGAGCGGCTGCTCCTCGGCGATCTCGGCGATCTGCGCCAGCTCCTCGGAGGGGAGGGCGCGGAACAGATCGATGCTCTTGAGGAAGAGCACCTTCTCCACCGTGGTGATCATGCGATCGCCCTCGGGGCCAGGCGGGCCAGCGCCACCGCGGCGGCCTCGCGGAGGGCGGCGGCCGGCGCGTGCAGCGCGCCCTCCAGCGCCGGGATCAGCGGGCGGAGCGGGACCTCGCCGTCGATCGACCAGCGGGCCGCGCACGCGCCCACCCATTCCCCCGACGCTCCGGCGATCAGCGCGGCCGCCACCTCGGCGGGCCCGCGCGCATCGGCGGAGATCTCGTCGCCGCGGCGGCGGGCTTCGTCCAGCGCCGTCAGCGCGAGGCGCTTCCACGGCTCCGGCAGCGCGTTGTCCAGCACCTCGATGGCATTGGCCCGCGCAGCTGCCGACTCGGAGCGGAGGTTTTCCGCCACCACGTCCAGCCGGGCCTGGGGGAGCAGCACCTCCAGGAGCAGCAGCGCCTGCAGCACGCGCGCATCGCGTTCCTCCAGCAGCGCCAGCGCGAGCAGCCCTTTGGGCGTGGTGGGCGTCTGCGCGGGCTGCGGCAGGCCCAGCCTCTTGAAGGCGGAAAGGGTGGCGTTGGCCGCCTCCAGCTCCTGGCGCGCTGCCCCCTGCAGGCGGCTGGTGTCGATCTGCAGCTGCCGCTGCCGGCGCGAGAGGCGCGACAGCGAGCGCGCGGCGGCATTGCGGACGGATGGATCGCCGGCGGAGAGCGCGGCCACCAGCGCGTCCGCGCCCTCGCGCGTGGCCAGCCGCTGCAGCACCAGGATCACGCCCCGCCTCGTCTGGCAAGACGCTGCCTCGTCGAGGAGCGCCGCTTCCAGCTGCGGCTCGATGGCGGGCCCCATCGCGGTCAGGGCAGAGGCGGCTTCCAGCGCCGTCTCGCGCCGCTCGAGCTGGCGGATCAGCGCCGGCGTCAGCTCGGCGGCGCGCAGGCGGGCCGCAGCAGCGATGGCCCGCCGCCGCACGCGGACGTCGGGATCCTCGAGGAAGGAGAGCAGCGGCCGGAAGAGTCCCTTGACGCCGATGCTGCCCAGCGCGTCGGCGGCGGCGGCCCGGTCGCGCGGATCGGAAGCGGTGGTGAGCTGCTTGAGCGGCTCGACGGCCGCCAGCATGCCGTCGAGCCCGGCGTGGCGGATCAGCGCCACGGCCGCGGCGGCGCGGACCACGGCCTCCGGTGCGGTGGCGGGGGAGAGGAAGGGCAGGACGGCGGAGACCGCGCCCTCCTGCTCGATGGCGCAGAGAGCGCCGATGGCCGCCGCCCGCACTTCGGGGGCGGGATCGCCGAGCAGCGCCCGCACTTGCTCCAACGCGTCCGCCCGCCGCAGCTCGCCCAGCTGCTCGGCCGCGGCCGCGCGCAGGCGAGGGTCCTCGTGTCCCAGGAGCGCGCGCAACTCGGGCGTGACGTCGGAGGCGCGCTTGAGCTGGCCGAGCAGGCCGAGCGCGTGCAGCGCGGTGGCGGCGTCGCCGCGCAGCGCCGTCCGCAGCGCGCGGGCGGTCGCCTCGTTGGCGCCCGCGAACTGCGAGCCGGAAAGGTCGAGATGTCGCCGCTCCAGCGAGGTCACCAGGCTGCGCACGTACTCGCCGCGGGCGCGGATCAGCAGCGCCACCCAGACCGCGACCAGGCCGATGACGGCCACGGTGAGAGGGCGGCCGGCGAGGCCGGCCTGCTTGTAGACCAAGAGTCCCGCGCCGGCGAGCGCCACCGAGACCGGCTTGAGCACGCCGTCGATGAAGGCCTTGGCGCGCCCGCGAACATGGGGCTGGACGGGCACGTAGAGCAGCTGCATGGAGGCGTCGTTGATGGTGTAGCGGAAGACCGTGTCCGAGCCCTTGGCCAGCGAGCTGACGAAGAGGCCTGGGTTGGGGAGCACCGCCGCGGTGCCGGACCCGACCGCGAGGCCGAGCGGCAAGGGCAAAAGGGAGGCGAGGATGCCGTACCGCTCCAGCACGCGGCCGGTGATCCAGAGCTGCACCGCCAGCGCCACGCCGCCGCAGATGCCGTAGAAGCGGCCGAAATAGCCGGCCAACTCGTCCTGCCGCAGCACCGCCGCCGCCGAGAGCTTGAACTGGAAGTCGACGATGGTGATGGCCACGGCGCTGACCGCTCCGATCAGCGCCACCAACCGGAGATGCGGGCTGTCCAGGAAGGAGAGTCCCGCCCGCGAGAGCAACGCCGCCTTGCGCGGGAGGCGGGAACGGGCCTGCGGGGCCGCCGCGGAGGAGAGCTTGGCTCCCTCGAGCGCGAGCAGCGCGCAGAAGCCCAGCTGGACCACCATCAGCAAGATGAGATTCGGCGCGCCGACCACAGAGGCGTAGCTTCCCACCAGGAGGCCAAAAACGACGTTGGCCAGCGTGCCGCCGCCGCCGATCAACCCGAACAGGCGCTTGGCCTCGCGGGCGTGGAAGACGTCGTTGGCCATGGTCCAGAACTGGATCACCACCAGGGAGCCCATCACGTCGACGAACACGTAGAGCGCCGAGTAAATCCAGGCGGCGTCCCCCAGCATCAAGACGGCGCGGAAGGCGACGCAGGCCAGGGCGCAGAGCGCCGCGCAGATGGCGTTGAGCTGGCCGCGGGGCACCCGGTCGGCGACGCGCGCGTAGAGCCAGGAGACCAGCACGATGACGAGCGAGCTCCAGACGTACATGCCCGCCAGGTCCTTCGCGGGCCGGTGGGCGAGAAAGAGCGCATCGCGCACCGAGCGGCCCACCACCAGCGCGCCGACGGCGTTGGCGGCGTAGGCGGCCATCAGCGCGACGCGCCGCTGCTCCCCGGGCCGGATGCGCAGTCCGGCCTCCAGCGCGCGTTCCAGGGTGGACATGTGGGGTCAGCCTACAATGGGCGCGCCCGGTCAGAAAACTCCGCCGATGGCTGCGTAGCAGTCGAGGACGGCCAGCGGGCTGCGTTCCACGCCGCGAGCGCAGCCGAAGCGAACATCGGTGGGGAGGATCCAGCCCAGCACCACCTCGGCCCTCAGCTCGGCGCCGACGCCCGTGTGCAGCTTGAAGTCGCCCGCATCGAAGGAGAAGGCGTCGCCCACGTCGGTGAAGAAGGCGCCATGGAGCCGGCGGAGGTAGACCGGCAGCGTCCAGGCCCCGACCTCCACGTTCCAGATGGGGAAGCGGTACTCGGCGGTGCCCAGCGCGAAGGCGGTGCCGTGGAAGGCGTCGCGCACGAATCCGCGCAGGATCCGCACCGGCCCGCTGGCGGGGTTGAGGACGCTGCTGATCGGATCGCCCTGCTGGAAGCCGCCGAGGAAGAAGTCGTGCCGGTTGGAGAGATCTCCCTGCGAGACGCCAAAAGAAGCGCGCAGCGCCAGCGCGTGGTGCCAGGGTGCGCCACCGCTGTTCCAGGGCATGAGGAGGAACTTCGAGGCGCTGGTGGAGAGCTGCCAGAAGGAGAACTCGCTGCCCAGCGCGGGCTCGGAGAGGCGGAAGGCCACCGAGAAGCGCTGTCCCTCCTCGCTGGAGATGCTGTTCACGAACCGGCGCGCATCCGAGTAGCTGTAGGCCAGCGTCGCCGCCGCGAGCAGCCCCGGCGAGGTGGCGACGCCGAACGGGTTGGCGTGCACCGAGAGGTGGTTGAGCTCGTAGGTCAGCGAGACCGCCTGGGCATGCGCGACCTGCGAGAACGGGAAGGTGGCGGTCACCGAACCGCCGATCGAAGTCTCGTAGTAGAAGCCCGTCGCATCCAGCCCGCCGGCCGCCTGCGGGCTGTCCAGATCGCGGGTCAGCCGCAGCGTCAGGTCCGGGTAGAACGATCGGTTGAGGTAGCTGAGGTCCCAGCCGGGCTCCTTGCCGTCGATGCTCCACCAGACCGCGGCCGTGTACTCGTGCCGATCGACCGCGTCGAATCCGGCGGTCAGCGCGCCCACGGTGCTGCCATAGGCGTCGGCTGCGGCGTAGGGCAGCCAGAAGTGCGGCCGCAGCGTGTCCCAGGGCGAGTAGGGCCGCGAGGGATACGCGCCCTCCGGCGGCAGCACCGTCACGGGCGGCCGGCTGTCGGCCACCGGATCTCCCTCCACCGCCGGCCAGGAATCGGGGTCGAGCGGCATCCGGGCCACGTCGTAGCCGCGCTCGCTGTAGGTGACCAGCGCCAGCTCCTTTCCGTCGGGCGAAGGCTGCGGCTCGAAGGCGCCCAGCACCACGTTGGTGACCTGCCGGACCTCGCCCATGCTCCGGCCTCCGGCCTCCGCCCGTCGCCGGGGGGACCCCGGCTCCTCCCCC
>DASRTX010000533.1:0-3491 GCA_035655715.1 Myxococcales bacterium
CCCTTCTTCCACAGCGCCGCTGCGCGCGCCTCGTCTTCCACCGTGGACGCGAGCAGCCTGCAGCTCTTGCCGTCGCCCTTCGAGCACGCCTTGTCGCGCAGGTCCGCTGCCATCGAGCGGCTGACGTCGGTTCCGTCGCCCTCCTCGTAGACGCGGGCAAGGCGCGCGCAGGCCCGCGCGCTGCCGGTCGTGCACCCGCGCTCGAGCGAGGGCAATGCGCGCGCCACGTCGCGGGACTCGGCGCGCAGCCAGCGATCTCCCACTTCGGCGCAGGCGTCGGCGTCGTTGGCATTGCAGGCCCGATCCAGGTAGTCCACCGCCCCTTGCGCATCGCGCACGCGATCCGCGGCGCGGACCAGCGCCATGCACTTGGCGGCATCCTTCTCCTCGCAGCCGATGACCAGGTGGCCGCGCCCGCGCACCTCGCTCGGGAGCAGCGCCAAAAGCGGCTCGGCCCTCTCGCTGCCGTAGGCGTGCGTGAACCGCGCCAGCAGCTCCAGCTTGGTGCCGTCGGTGACGAAGGCCAGGGGCAATACTTTACGAAGCCGGGAGGTGTCGCGCGCCAGCTGGTCCTCGAAGCCGCGCTTGGCCTCGGCATACGCCTGCCACTGCCGGGCGCGCCCCGCGGCCATCTCGCGGTAGGGGTTCTCACCGCCCAGCTCAGCCACTGCCCTCCACGCCGCCGCAGCCTCCTCCGGCCGCTGGGTCCCGGTCTGCTCCACCGTGCGCGCCTCGTCGTAGGCCACCAGCACCGTGGCCTCGACGTCCAGGTTGACGGCGCCTCCGGGCGAGACCGGCGCCGGCTGCGGCACCTCCGGCAGGGCCGCCGGCTCCATGCTCACCGCGCTGACGGCCTTCTGGGCGCGGAAGAGATCGACCGCCGCCGCGGACACCGCGTCGGACAGCTCGCCTTCGCTGGTGCCGGTCGCGGAGGAGGCGCCCACCATGCGGTCGGAGCGGGCGTCGCGCAGCTCCAGCGTCACCAGATAACCCTGGCCACCGCGGGTCAGCTCGCCCGAGACCACCAGATCGGCGCCGGCGGCGTGGGGATCGCAGCGCTTCGAGCAGGTCTCGGCGTCGAGCACGCGGGAATCGCCCATGGTGCGCGCGGCGATCCCGCGCACCTGCTCACCGAGCTGCGCGGCGTTGACCTCTTTCGCCGGCACGCTCGACTGCAGATCGAGCACGGCGATGGTGTCCGCGCGCCCAGCGGTGGAGATTGCGAGAAGCGTTCCGAGGAACAATGCGGTGGCGTTCATATGCCCTCCGGGGTCACTGACAGCGAACGTTTCCAGACGTCTCTGCGAAACAGGTGAGCTCGTACCCGGTCTCTGCCGCCTGCCGGCCCATCTCCTCCTCGGAGAGCGCGCCGAAGCGCGACTGCAAGGCGGAGCGCGCGGCGACGTGCAGCCGCGGCGTGAGCAGCACTTGAAGGGCGAGATCGGCGTTGCGCTCGTCGGGCGCCAGCGAGGCGCGCGCGCGGCCGACGGGATCGCCGAGCAGGTCGTTGAGGGCGCCGTCGCGCAGCAGGCGGGGGACGCCGTTGCAGGGGGGGCCGGACTGCTCGATGGCGCGGCCCGAGTCGAGGTTGAAGACGGAGATCACTTCCGCGCCCTCGGCGGCGAGGCGCGAGACGACGAGACAGCCGCCGGAGTTGTGCAGGTGGGAGGCGAGATCGGTCGGGGTGCGGGGCACGAGGACGCGCAGGCGCACGCCGTGGACGGCGGTGGAGTCGGCGGGGATGATGCGGTGGGGCGCTTGTGTTGGTGCGGGTGCGCGTGCTTGTGCGGGTGCTTGTGGATGTGCGGGTGCCGGTGGATGTGCTGGTGATGGTGCTTGTGCTTGTGCGGGTTTTGGTTCTGGTTTCGCCGGGGGCGGAGGGGGCTTGGGAATCTCGATCACACGGATCTGCTGCTCGTGCTTCGGCGCGGGCGGAGGAGGCTTCGGATCCGTCACCCTGGCGTTGCGGCGCCAGGGCAGGTCGGCGGCCACGAGCAACACCGCCAGCGCTGCCAGCTGGATGCAGACGGAGCGCAGGAGCCTGGGCTCTGCGTCAATTGGAAGCGTTGCGTCCATCGGTCTCGATTCCCACCACCAGCTCGGAGGCGCCGGAGGAGGTCACCTGCGAGAGGCAGGCGGCCTCCGGCGCGCCCAGGTGGACCACCACCACCTTGCCGCGCGCCGGAGGCAACGCCTCCCCGGAAAGGGTTCGCGCCGCGCCGCCCTCGCAGCGCACGTCGAGGCGCTGCTGGGCGGAGGGCGCCGCCGTCGCCTGCTTCGAGGGAGGCCGCAGGCGGAGCAAGAGGAATTGGGCGGAGAGGAGCTGCGCCACCATCACCAGCGCCAGCAGCGCCAGCGCGAACTGCTTCTCGGCGAAGAGGCGGTAGATCAGCGCCTCCAGCTCCTCGAATCCACCGTCGTGCCGGCGCGAGTTCATGGGCGCACCTCCGCTGTCACGGTGGGGTCCGGCTCCTGCGCCCATTCCGGCAGGAGCGCCGGCGTGGGAGACCGCTGCAGGCGCCCCAGCTCACGCAGGTAGGCATCGATTCCGCGCAGCAGCACCGAGCCGCGCAGCCCGATGGGAAGCGGGCCGTCCAGGGGACGCAGCGCGGCCACCAGCACCACCGGCCGCGCGTCGAGGCAGAGGCCTACCGCGGCCACCGCGGAATCATCGTGCGGCGAAGATCCGGTCTTGCCGGCGAAGAGCAGCTTGGGCCAGCGCTGGGCCAGCCAGCGCAGCGTGCCTTCCTTGCGGCGCTGCGCGAGCAGCGCGCCGGTGTCGCTCAGCATGCAGGTTCCGTCGTGGGCGAAGAGCTTGCGGTGCAGGTACGCGCCCACCTGCTCCGCCGTGGCCCGGGACGAATTCCCCAGGAGCGAGGTGGGATCGTCGGGCAGCCGCCGTGCCGGCAGCCCCGCCTGCTCGCGGCGCTCCTTGAGGTAGCGGAAGAGCGCCACCGACGCGGCACTGTAGGAGAGCTCGGGCGCGATTGCGTCGGGTGGAACCGTCTCGCCGAGCTGCGCCAGCAGGCTGCCCGAGAGCGCGCGGTCGGCAGGCGAGTCGAGCGCGGCGCGCTCCGCGGCGGGCACCTCGGCAGAGATGTGGACGAGCAGATCCGGCCGCCGCTGCGCGAGCAGCACGGGCAGCAGCATGGCGTGGCGCGCGGTCATCGAGTTGATCGAGCGCGCCACCGCCTCGTCGAAGCCCATGGCGTGCGTCGCCTTGGTCACGTCCTCGGGGCACCAGCTCGCCGGCCGCAGCCTGCGCTGATCCTTGGTGGCCCAGATCCAGCGCACGCACGCGCCGGGCGGCAGCAAGAGCTCGCGCACCGCCGCCGGACCGAAGGCCTCCACCGCCAGGTCGAGCGCCTCCAGCTTGGCGATGGAGCCGTAGTTCACCGGCATCAGCGCCGATTCCGCCCCCGATCGGGCCAGCACCACGCCGCTCTCGCCCATGGCGGCAAAGGCGGTGCGCACGCCGGTTCCGGGGAACT
>DASRTX010000534.1:0-5590 GCA_035655715.1 Myxococcales bacterium
CGCCCATCGTCCACGCGACCAACGGGGCCACTGCGCGGGAGCGTCCCGTCCCTCCCACGCCGCCCCCCGCCGATCCGCCCGACAAGTCGCTGGGGCTGCGCACCCTCTATCGCAAGGAGGTGAAGCGGTTCCTCCGTGTCCCGGGCCAGACCATCCTCTCCCCGCTGATCACCACCGCCCTCTACTTCGTCGTCTTCGGCTGGTCCCTGGGCGGCCGCCTGCGCGAGGTGGAAGGCGTGCCTTACATCCGCTTCCTGGTGCCGGGCCTGGTGATGTTGGGCATCGTCAACAACGCGTTCCTCAACACCAGCTCGTCGATGTTCATCCTCAAGCTGCAGGGAACCATCGTCGATCTGCTGGTGACGCCGCTCACGTACCTGGAGCTGCTCGCCGCCTTCGTGGCCGCAGGCGCCACGCGCGCCTTGATCGTGGGCGGCCTCACCTGGGCCACCGCCGCCCTCTTCGTCGGCCCCTATGTCCCGCATCCCATCGAAGCGGTGCTGGCGGCCGTGCTGGTCTCGGTGGCGTTCGCGGCGGCCGGGCTGATCGTGGCGCTGTGGGCGGACAAGTTCGAGCAGGTGAACTTCATCCCCACCTTCGTGATCACGCCGCTGGCGTTCCTGGGCGGCGTCTTTTACTCGGCGGCCATGCTGCCGCACGGCTTCCAGGTCGTGCTGCACCTGAACCCCATCTATTACATGATCGAATCGATGCGCTTCGCGCTCATCGGCCACACGGTGGAGCGGCCGTGGGAGGGGTTCGGCGTGATGCTGGCCATCGCCGTCCTCCTGGTGAGTTGGGCGCTCTGGCTGCTGAAGAAGGGCTACAAGCTCCGCGCCTGAGTTTCGGGGACACCATACGTCAAGTTACGTAAGGTGTCCCCGAAACTCAGCGGGCCGGCAGGGTTGAGCTGGCCCTGACCACCACGACCCAGGGGGCGCGTTCTGCCGAGCTCCTGACCGTCACGGTCGCGGCGCCCCCTTGCCCCGCTCCGGAGGTCACCGCCGCGATGCCGTCGGTGCGCAGCGAGACCGGGCCCGGGGCGCGCGTGTCGAGGTGGCGCAAGCGATCGTGCAGCGGTGACCAAGGGTCGCCCGAGTAGCTGTACGGCGCGTCGGGCTCGTTGGAGAGCAAGAGCGCGGTGGCCCACTCTGCCATCGCGCGCGGCAAGGGCCGGCCCAGCGCTGCCTCCAGACCCGCCTGTCCGCCCGGACCCTCCGCGATGCGGGTCATCAGCTCCGGACCCGTCCGGTCGGCGAAGAAGCGCAGGAAGCTGTGCGCTCCCTGGTAGTTGCCGATGGGATCGCCCTCCCAGCGCGTCAGGCTCCGGCCATCGTAGCCGCGCACGTTGCCGGCGTTGCGTCCCAGGTAGGCGGCCCCCTCGGCGCGTCCGCCGGCGGCGTTCCAGCCGTACCCGGCCACGTCCTCCGCCACCTTGGAGAGCGCCTCGTTGATCCAGGTCTCCTCCGGCCCGTCGCACGAGCGCTCCACGCAGCGGTGGGCGAAGTTGAGCAGGTGCTGCAGCTCGTGCGCGACGGTGGCGGGAAAGAGCGTGTCCACCTGCTCCTGTGCGGAGTAGCCGTTGACGGCGCCGTTGCTCACGTCGTTGAGGTAGACGATCTCGCCGTGGTTCGAGCCGCTGCCGCTGCAGCCGGGCGAGTCGTCCCGCGCACGCACCAGGTCGGCGTTGCCGAAGTACCCGATCAACCAGCCGCCGCTGAGGTGCGCGCCGAGCTCGTGCGTGATCAGCACCAACACTTTGCCGTTGCCGTCGACGTCGGTAGGGGCGCCGAACGCCTGCGTCACCGCCGGCCACACCCGCTGGTCGAGCGCTGCCGCCAGCGAGGCCAGGAGCGGACCCTCGTAGTGGCTCAAGTCGTCGTCGTCCACGTAGAGATCGGCGTAGGCGGACGACGCCGCGCGCGTGGCCGGCTTGCGCAAATGGCGTGAGAAGTCGAGCGCCGGCACCACGCAGAACGAGCGGTGATCGCCGGTCCCGGCGGCCTCCGCGGCGGCGGGCACTTCGGCCGCGAGGGCGGACTCCTGCGCACGCACAACCTCGTGGAGCGCCAGGGACGAGGTACGCGCGCTCTGCAGCGCGGACGTCGTCGTCTCCGTGGGGGGCTCCGCGGCTGCCACCACGCCGTCGATCGCTACGTTCGCAGCCGCCTGGTCGGGGCCGCCCGCGTTCAGCAAGAGGACGCCGAGGCGTTCGTCGGGAGCGAGCCTCGGATAGCGCACGCTCAAGGCCCCCGCCCGGAAATCCCAGGGCGCGAAGAACTGCCAGCGGGCGCCCGAGCCACCCTGCGCGCCGCCGCTGACCACGCCGGTGGCGCGGCCGCCAGGGAGGGCATCCACCCAGACGCCCGAGGCGTTGCCGGGCAGCGTCGCGCGCGTGCCGTGGACGATCACGGGCTCCGACACGGGCGAGCCGCTCTCGAAGTCCACCAGTTGCACGCGGTAGGTTTCGACCAGCGGCGCCGCGCCCCAGGTCACCTCGACCGCGCCGTCGGCGGCGAAGGCGTGCACGTCGCGCGGGCGCATCGGTCCGCCGCAAGCCAGCGCCGCGATTGCGCAAAAGCAAAGAGCGATCCGCATCCGCCCGAAATGGAAGCACGGCGCAGAGGCTTGCCGCGAATGAAAACGAGGCACCTACATCGCGCTACATGTCGCAGGTGATCCGCGTCCTGGTTTCCGCCGACGCGACTGATCCTCAGTTGTTGGTCAGGGAGTCGGTCTCCTTGGCGATGTGGCCCTTCCACGTCTCGGCATCGCGGTTGGCCTTGGAGATCTTTTGTCGCGAGACCAGGTCCGCGTGCGTGGAGAACCAGGGCAGCGACTTGCCGATGAACTGGCGCACGTCGGTGAACTCGTGGTCCACCATGAACTTGGTGAGGTCGGCCTTGAGCTCGGCGATGATCTCGTAGCCGCGGAGCATGGCGCCGGTGCAGATCTGCACGGTGTGCGCGCCGAGGAGGAAGAACTGCGCCGCGTCGGCGCCGGTCTCGATGCCGCCCATCCCCGAGATGGGCACGCCCGGGAACGCGCGCGCGATCTCCATCACCTGCCGCAGCGCGATGGGCCGCACCGACTGCCCGCTGTACCCGCCCGCCACCGCGTAGCCCTCCACCGTGGGCATGGGCCGCAGCGTGCGCAGGTCCACGCCGATGATGCTGAGGATGGTGTTGATGGCGCTGATGCCGTCGACGCCTGCCCTGAGCGCGGCGCCGGCGGGCTCGGTGACGTGGCCCACGTTGGGCGTCATCTTCGCCCAGACCGGGATGGTGGCCACCTCCTTCACCCAGCCGCACACCTCGCGGACGAGGTCGGGATTCTCCCCCATGGCCATGCCCATTTTCCGTTCCGGCAGGCCGTGCGGGCAAGACAGGTTGAGCTCGAACCCGTCCACGCCGGTCTCCTCCACCCTGCGGACGATCTCGTGCCATGCCTCCCGGCGATATTCCTCCATCACGGAGGCGATGAGGATCTTGCCGGGATAGTGCTTCTTCAGCTGCCGCAGCTCGTCCAGCCAGGTCCCGAAAGGCCGATCGCTGATCAGCTCGATGTTCTCGAAACCGATCACCTCGTTGGACTCGCGGCCGCGCAGCTTGCCGTAGCGCGGAGCGGTGTTGATCACCTTGCTCGCGTCCAGCGAGATGGTCTTGATCACCACCCCGCCCCAGCCCAGGTCGAAGCTCTTGGCGATGACCTTGCCATTGGTCCCGGGCGGGCCCGAGGCCAGCATGAAGGGGTTCTCGAACGCGAGACGGTCGTGGACGGTGACGGCGAGGCCAGGTTGCATACCGGTCCCCCTGCGCAGGCGCTTACGATACCGCGCGCGGCGCCGGGGAGCGAAATGGCCGCTACTTCTGTTGTTTGATGCGCCGCTCCATCTCTTCGGGAGAGACGTCCTCCACGTGCGTGCCGATGGTCCATTGGTGACCGAACGGGTCCGCCAGCGTCCCGCTGCGGTCGCCGTAGAACTGGTTCTGCAGCGGCCGCAGTTCCTTGCTTCCTGCCGCCAGCGCCCGCTTCCACTGCGCGTCGACGTCCTCGCAGTAGAGGACCATGTGCACGGGCGGGCTGCCGGACGGGGCGCGGACGTCCCGCTCGGAGTGCTCGTCGGCGAGCATGAAGCGGGAGTTGCCGAGCTGCATCTCGGCATGGCCGATGCGGCCGTCGGGCTCCGGCATCCTGAACAGCTCCTTCGCCCCGAATGCCTTGGCGTAGAACTCCAGCGCCTTGGCGGCGCCCTTCACGATCAGGTACGGCGTCAGCGAGTGGTACCCCTCGGGAATCGGATTCGGCTTCATGGCTTTGCCCCCGCTACGATCTTCGCAAAATCGTCCGCCTTGAGCGAGGCCCCGCCCACCAGCGCGCCGTCGATGTCGGGCTGCGAGAGCAGGTCGGCCGCGTTGTCCGGCTTGACCGATCCGCCGTACTGGATGCGGACCGCATCCGCCACCTGTGCGCCGCCCAGCTCGCGCAAGAGCCCGCGGATCTGGCCGTGCACCTCCTGCGCCTGCGCGGTGGTGGCCACCTTGCCGGTGCCGATGGCCCACACCGGCTCGTAGGCGACGGTGCAGCGGCCGATCTGCTCGCCGGGGAGGCCCGCGAAGGCGCCGCGGATTTGCCGGGAGACCACCTCCCAGGTGCGGTTTCCCTCCCGCTCTTGCAGCGTCTCGCCCACGCAGACGATGGGGTGGAGCTGCGCCTCGAGGACGGCCTTCAGCTTGCGGTTCACGCCCTCGTCCGTCTCGCCGAAGTACTGGCGGCGCTCGCTGTGGCCGAGGATCACTCCGTCGCAGCCCAGCTCCTTGAGCATGGGCGCGCTGACCTCGCCGGTGAAGGCGCCCTGCTTCTCGTGGTGGCAGTTCTGGGCGAAGAGCTGGATGGAGCTGCCCACCAGCGCCTCCTTCACCTTGGAGAGCGCTGTGAAGGGCGGCGCCACCGCGACCTGGATCTGCGTGTTCAACCTCTGCCGCAGCTCCCGCACCAGGGCCGCCGCCTCAGCAGAGGTCTTGTGCATCTTCCAATTGCCACACACGAACTTCCGTCTCGCCATGATGACTCCAACCTTCCGCGGAGCGGCTATTCGTCGAGGACCTTGATGCCGGGAAGGTCGCGGCCCTCGAGGTACTCCAGGGAGGCGCCGCCGCCGGTGGAGACGTGGGTCACCTTGGAGGCGAGGCCCATCTCGGCGATGGCCGCCGCCGAGTCCCCGCCGCCCACGATGGTGCGCGCTCCGGTGCCGGTCGCTTCTGCCAGCGCCTCAGCCACCGCCCGCGTGCCCGCCGCGAACTCGGCCACCTCGAACATCCCCATCGGCCCGTTCCAGAACACGGTCTTCGCGCCGAGGATGCGCTGGCGGTACAGCTCGCGGGCCTTGGGTCCGATGTCGAGGCCCAGCATCCCTTCGGGGATCTGCGCGACCGTCTGCGTGGGGATGCCGCCCTTGGGCTCCTTCGCCACCACGTGGTCCGCAGGCAACAGCACCTCGACCCGCGACTGCGCCGCCTTGTCGAGGATGCGCTTCGCCACCTCGACCTTGTCCTTCTCCACCCTCGACGCGCCCACCGGCACGCCGCGC
>DASRTX010000535.1:0-2486 GCA_035655715.1 Myxococcales bacterium
TCCGCGGTGCTGGCCGCCGGACAAGTGCTGCGGGAGATCGAGCGCATCGGAGAGGAGCTGCGGGGCGACAGCGACGCGGTCTTCGGTCCGCCGCACACCACGCTGAACGTGGGCGTGATCCAGGGCGGCAAGGCGAAGAACGTGATCCCGGGGCTCTGCACCCTGTCGGTGGAGTGGCGCCCGCTGCCCTCGCAGGACCTGCGCAAGGTGTTGCGCATGCTCGAGGACGCCTGCCGGCGCATCTCGCGCGATCGCATCCGCATCGAGGTAACGGCGCAGCGGCTGGATGCCGGCGTGGCGGTGCCGAAGGATTCGGAGGTCGTCGCCTTCCTCGCGCAGCAGTCGGGCAACGCGCCGGAGACCATTCCTTTTGGCACCGAGCTGCCTTATCTGGTGAGAATGGGAGCGCAGGCCTGCGTGTTCGGGCCGGGCGACATCCGCGTCGCCCATCGCACCGGCGAGTTCGTGCCGCTCGACGAGCTGAAGCGCGCGGTGGGGATGCTGGAGGCCGCCATCGTCCACTTCGCCAAGGCGTGATCATCTTGCGCCCGGATGCGCTTCCAGCGGCGCGATCTCGCGCGAGGAGAGCCGCACGAAGCGCGTGAGCAGCGCGATGGCCACCGCGGTGAGCCCTGCGCACAGGCCCCACCAGAGGCCGATGACGCCGTGGCCCAGGTGGAGCCCGAGCACGATGGCGACCGGCAGCCCGACCGCGTAGTGGCCCACCAAATTCGCGACGAAGGCAAAGCGCGTGTCGCCGGCGCCGCGCAGCACGCCGGCCCCCACGCCCTGGATGCCGTCGGAGAGCTGGAAGACGGCGCAGACGCCGAGCAAGGGAATGGAGGCGGAGATCACCTCGGGCTGATCGCTGAGCATGCGCGCGAGCGCGCCCGGGACGAGCCAGAAGCAGAGCGCGGAGGCGGACATGATGGCGGCGCCGCCCGCGAACGCCGTCAAGCCCGCGCGCCGCGCCGCCGGCGTATCGCGCGCGCCCACCGCCCAGCCCACGCGCACCGTCCCGGCCATGCCCACGCCCACGGCGGCGCAGAACGTGAAACTCGCCAGCGAGATGGCCACCTGGTGCGCGGCCAGGCTCTGCGCGCCGAGCCGGCCCGCGAGCAGGCCCACCAACGCGAATACCCCGACCTCCGCGCCCATCTGCAGCCCGACGGGGATTCCCACCTCCAGCGCCTTGCGCAGATCCAGCGCCCGCGGCGTCTGGCGGCGGCCGGGCCGCACGGCGAGCGCGAGAATTGCGAACTGCAAGAGCGAGCAGATGCTGGTGGCGAGGCCGGACCCCGGCGCGCCCAGCGCGGGCAGCCCCAGCTTGCCGAAGACGAGCAGCACGTCGAGACCCAGGTTGGCGAAGTTTGCCACCACCGTGGCGACGATCAGCGCGCGCAGCTCTTCGCGGGCCTGCAGATACGAGCGCAAGGCGGCGAAGGCCAGCATGGGCCACAGGCCCGGCAGGCGCAGCCAGAGGAAGAGGCGCGCGTCGTGCGCCACGTCGGGAGCGATGCCGCTGGGCTCGAGCAGCAGCGGCAGGGCGGCGATGGGCAGGGCCAGCACCAGGGTGACCAGCGCGGAGAGCCAGAGGCCCTGCCAGATCAGATGGCGAGCCCGCGCCTCGTCGCGTGCGCCCAGCGCCTGCGCGAAGAGCGGATCGAGCCCGAGCATGACGCCGATGCCCACCACCGCCACGCCGAAGAAGAGGCCGTTGGCCAGGCCGACGGCGCCCAGCGGACCGGCGCCGAGACGACCCACCACGGCTGTGTCCACCAGGCCCATCAGCGCGTAGCCCGCCTGGGTGAAGGCGATGGGCGCGGCCAGGCGCAGCAGCTTGCAGAGTTCGTCCATGGCGGGGCTCAACGCAACGACGCGGCCTCGTCGCGCGTGGGCAGGCCGGCCACCGCGCCCATGCGCGTGCAGACGCGCGAGCCGACGGCGCAGGCGAAGCGGAGCGCGCGGTCCAGGTCCGCGCTCAGTGGATCGCCAGAGAGCAGGGCGGCGACGAACCCGTCGCCGGCGCCGGTGGTGTCGAGCACGACGACGGCTGGAGCCGGCGCGCGAACGGTCACCCCGCCGCGCCGGCCTATCGCCCCCTGCGCGCCCAGCGTCACGCAGCCCAGCTTCACGCCGAGCCCATCGAGGCGGTCGAGCGCCATCTCCGGCGTGGAGACGCCGACGCATTGCTCCAACTCGTCCTCCGAGAGCTTGACCACGTCGCAAAAGGGCAGCACGTCTTCGCAGAGCGCGCGCAGGTCGCGCAGGTCCGGCCACAGGTGGGTGCGCACGTTGGGGTCGAAGGAGACGATCATCCCGCGCTCCTTCGCGCGGTGCACGGCGAGCCGGAGCGCCTCTTGCGCGGCGGGCCGGATGTGCGCGGAGGAGCCGCAGTGGAAGATTCGCGCTTGCGGCACGCGCTCCACGTCGGAGGCATCGATGAGCTTGTCGGCGCTCTCCGCGCCGGTGGGCGTGAAGAAGGT
>DASRTX010000536.1:0-5185 GCA_035655715.1 Myxococcales bacterium
GAGGGCTGGGATCGCATCCGCGGCCACCGCCAGCCCTACACCGAGATCAAGATCACGGGCATCTCCGCCTGAAAGGTTCGTAAGCCATGGCGCACAAAAAAGGTCAGGGTTCTTCGCGCAACGGGCGCGACTCCCCGGGGCAACACCGGGGCATCAAGGTGTTCGGCGGCCAGGCGGTGGTCCCCGGCAACATCCTCGTGCGGCAGGTCGGCACCAAGGTGCATGCCGGCCGCAACGTGGAGATGGGCCGCGACTTCACGCTCTACGCGGTCGCCCAGGGCACGGTGAAGTACCAGAAGGGCCGCGGCGACCGCGTGTACGTGCACGTGGAGCCGCAGAAGGCGCAGGCGGAAGCCTGACGGCGCGTTGAGCGTTCGGCGTTGAGCGTTCAGCGTCGGTTCCGGCAGCACGCTCGACGCCCGACGGGCGACGCTCGACTCGCATGCAGTTCATCGACGAAGCTGAAGTATTCGCCAAGGCCGGCGACGGCGGTGCCGGAGCCGTGGCCTTCCGCAGGGAGAAGTTCGTCCCGCGGGGCGGGCCGGCGGGCGGCGACGGCGGCAACGGCGGCGACATCCTGCTGGAGACCGACGAGCGGCTGACCACGCTGCTCGATTTCCGCTTCAAGCGCGAATACCGCGCCCGCAACGGCGAGCCGGGCCGCGGGCGCGACCAGAACGGGCACGCCGCGCCGGAGATGGTGCTCAAGGTGCCGCCGGGCACGCTGGTGCGCGACGCCGCCACCGGCGAAGTGCTGGCAGACCTGCGCGAGAACGACCGCCGCTGGGTGCTGGCCAAGGGCGGCCGCGGCGGCCTCGGCAACATGAACTTCGCCACCCCCACGCTGCAGGCGCCGCGCTTCGCCCAGCCGGGCACCGAGGGCGAGGAGAGGCGCGTCCGGCTGGAGCTGCGGCTGCTCGCCGACGTGGGGCTGGTGGGCTTTCCCAACGCCGGCAAGAGCACGCTGGTGTCGCGGCTCTCCCGCGCGCGGCCGAAGATCGCCGACTATCCCTTCACCACGCTGCAGCCGCACCTCGGGGTCGTGCAGTACAAGGACGGCCGCAGCTTCGTGCTCTCGGACCTCCCCGGGCTGATCGAGGGAGCCCACCGCGGCGCGGGGCTCGGCCATCGATTCCTCAAGCACATGGCGCGCTGCCGCACCATCATCCACCTGATCGACGCCTCCCAGGATCGCGACCTGATCGCGGACTTCGACGCCATCAACCGCGAGCTGGAGCTGTTCGATCCGGCGCTGGGGCGCAAGGCGCAGGTGATCGCCGCCAACAAGATCGACCTGCCCGAAGGCCGCGCCCGGGCGGAGGAGCTGCGCAAGAATCTCAAGCGCCGCAAGCTGGAGGTGCACCTGGTCTCGGGCGCGACCGGGGAGGGGCTTCCCCCGCTGCTCGACGCGGTGGTGCGCGCCCTCGACGCCGCGCCGATGCCGGCCCCGCTCGAGCGCGACGTGAGTCCCTTCTCTCCAGGGCGCGCGGAGGAGAAGCTCCCGCGCATCGAGGACGAGCGCGAGCGCGACCGCCGCGAGCGGGCGCAGCGCGCACCGCCCCTCACCGGTCGGCAGAAGGACGGCGTGCCCAAGGCCAAGGCCGCCGCGACGCTGGGCAAGAAACCGCGGGGCAAGCGGACGTGAGCCACCGCCGCCCGCCGCGCCCCTGGATCGGCCCAGCGCGCCCGGTGGAGGCGGCGGAGCTGGAAGGGCCGCGGGGGTTGACGCAGGAGGTGCTGCGCGGCGACGGCGAAGGGGAGCTGCCGCCCGCGGGGGAAGAGGCAGCTTTCTGGTGGGCGCAGCTGACGCCGGAGCGGCAGGCGCGCATCCAGTCGGTGGTCGAGGCGCGGCTGCGCAGCGTGACGGTGGTGCTCGATCGGCTCGTCGATCCGCACAACACCGCGGCCATCCTCCGCACCGCGGAGGGCGTGGGGCTTGCGCAGGCCCACCTGGTCCTGCACGAATCGGGGGACGCCGTCGCCCACCGGCGCGTCACGCAGGATGCGCACAAATGGCTGGACGTCTGCCCGCACCCCTCCGGCGCCGCGGCGGCGCAGGCCCTCCGCGCCGAGGGGTACGAAGTGTGGGCGGGCCACCTCGGCTCCGAGGCGCGGCTCTACACCGCGCTGCCCGCGGACCGGGCCGTGGCCCTGCTCTTCGGCAACGAGCACGAGGGGCCTTCGCCGGAGACGCTCGCCGCCTGCACGGGCACCTTCCGCATTCCCATGGCGGGGTTCACCCAGAGCTTCAACGTCTCCGTCGCCGCCGGGATGGCGCTCGCCCACCTGACCGCCGCTCGCAGGCGGCATCTCGGCGCGGCGGGAGATCTTTCCGCTTCCCAGCGCGTTCAACTCCGGGACCGCTTCACGCTGCTCGCGGCAAAGCTCGCCCGCCGCGTGAAGTCCGGCCGCTGACGCGAGTCCAACCCATATGGCCCTCCTGCTCGCCCTGCTCCTGGCCGTTCCCGCGAAGGACCCCGGCCGCGCCCTCGCCCAGCGCGTGCAGCGCTTCTACGCCCACAGCAAGGACTTCTCCGCGCGCTTCCGGCAGCACTACACCTACGTGGCGATGGGGAGGGTGGAGGACTCGGAAGGCACGGTGCAGGTGAAGAAGCCGGGGTCGGTGCGCTGGGACTACGAGAAGCCCGACAAGCGGACCCTGTACATCGAGGGCCGCACCCTCTGGATCTGGCGGCCCGACGACAAGGAAGCGCAGGTCAAGCGCGACTTCGGCGGCGACCAGCTCTCCAGCGCTTTCACCTTCCTCTGGGGCAAGGGTGATCTGCTCAAGGAGTTCTCGCCCAAGGTGGTGCCGGTTCCGGCCGGACTGCCGGCGGGAGACGGGCTGCAGCTGACGCCGGTCAAGCCCGTGCCGGGCGTCGCAAGGCTGCTCTTCGTGGTGGGCAAGGACGGCCAGGTGCTGGCCAGCGTGGTCACCAACCCCCAGGCCGACGTCAACCAGATCGTCTTCAGCGAACCCAGGGTGGACCAGGGGCTCGCCGATGCGCTGTTCCATTTCGAGCCGCCCAAAGGCGCGTACGTGCAGGAATTCTGATCCGAGCGCGCGTGCCCGGAACGCGATAGAAGGCACATCGCCATGAAGCGACTCCTCGCCGCGATCCTGGTCCTCCTCGCCTGCGCTCCCACGCGGACCGTCACCGTCGGGGGCCGCGAGGTCCCCTACGAGCAGGCAGCCCGCGACGAGTTCGCCAAGGCCAAGGCGGCGCTGGACCAGGGCAACTACGAGCTGGCGGTGAAGCAGTTCGGCGCCTTCGTGCAGAGCTATCCCGACAGCTCGCTGGTGGACGAGGCGCTGTTCCGCCGCGCGCAGGCCCTCTCCAAGGGCGGCAAGCTGCGCGAGGCCCAGGCGGAGCTTCAGCAATTCCTCGAGAAGCGGCCCACCTCGCCGTTCAAAGGGCCGGCAGCGGTGGAGCTGGCGCAGGTGCAGACCAAGCTGGGCCAGACGCCCACGCCCCCGCCGGCGGTGGACACCTCGCAGATGAGCGACAAGGACAAGGACCAGGCCGCTGCGGTGCTGGCCGAGACCTACGCGCGCTCCGGCCAGGCGGGCGAGGCGCTGCGCTGGTCGGCGCGAGCGCTGGAGACGGCGCAGCCCGCCGAGCGCGAGATGCGATTGCAACAGTTCGAGGCAGCGTTGGACGCGGCGCCTGCGCCCGACCTCGTCAAGCTGGTGGCCGAGGTGGACAAGAAGTCCGCCGCCTGGCCCGCCGCGGCGCTGAAGCTGTCGCGGGTGCAGCTGCACGCCGGAGACCACGCCCATGCCGGCGAGCTGGCCGCGGAGGTGATCTCCGCCGATCCGCAGGGACCCTATGCGGAAAGCGCTCGTGGCGTGCAGCGGGCCGCGCAAGGCGGCGCCAACCTCAAGCCCAACCTGATCGGCGTGGTGATGCCGATGACCGGCGATCTGAAGGGCTTCGCGGATCAGGCGCTCAACGGCATCGCGCTGGCGCTCGATCTGCAGGGGCGCGGCAACGTCCAGGTGGAGGTGGTGGACTCCAAGGGCGAGCCGGACGCCGCGGCGGAGGCGGTGGAGCAGCTGGCGCAGAAGGGCGCCATCGCCATCCTCGGTCCGCTCGGCATCGCCGAGGGCTTCGCCGCCGCCACCCGCGCGCAGCAGCTGGGCATCCCCATCGTCTCGCTCTCGCGGGCGGAGGGCCTCACCGCGCTGGGCGAGTACGTCTTCCGCGACATGCCCACCTCCAGCGCGCAGGCGCGCGCCGTCGCCGACTACGCCCAGCGCAAGCTGAACGCGAAGAGCTTCGGCATCCTCCAGCCGGATTCCTCCTACGGCGACGAGATGACGCGCTACTTCTGGGACGCGGTGGACGGCGGCGGCGCCGAGGTGCGCGCCTTCGAGCACTACCCGCTGCGCACCACCACCTTCAAGCCGTTCGTGCAGCACATGGTGGGCCGGACGGCCGCCGATCTGGCGGAGCGGCAGCAGTTCTCCGACGAAGCGGAGAAGATCACCAAGGAGATCACCGACCCCTACCGCCGGCGCAAGGCGCTCAGCCAGCTGCGCAACCAGCAGGCGCCCATCGTCGACTTCGACGCGGTCTTCATCCCCGACTCGGCGCGGACGGTGCGCCTGATCGCGCCGGCCATCGCCGCGGAGGACGTGATCACCGCCGGCTGCGACACCAAGGAGCTGGAGGTGGTCAAGCGCACCACCAAGAACGATCAGCTGCGCACCGTGCAGCTGCTCGGGACTTCGCTGTGGGATTCGCCGGACCTGGTGGACGAGCGTTCGGGCGTGGCGCGCTACGTCCAGTGCAGCATCTTCGTCGACGTCTTCTTCGCCAACTCCGAGCGGCCGGCGACGAAGCGCTGGGTCGACGAGTTCACCAACGCCTACCACCGCGCGCCGGGCTTCCTCGAGGCGCACGCCTACGATGCGGCCAGCCTGCTCAAGAAGGCCGTCGAGGATCGGCGCCCCCAGTCCCGCGAGGATCTGCGCGCCGCGCTCGCCGGGATGAGCCGGCCGTTCGAGGGAGCGGCGGGCGACACCGTGTTCGGCAAGGACCGCGAGGCGGAGAAGCCCTTCTTCTGGCTCTGGGTGAACCGCGGCAACATCGTGGAATTCGACCCCGAGGGGCCGCCCCCCGTGCCGCCCGCGAGCGTCGCGACCGACGCGGGCAAGCCCAGGTAGCGCTCGCCACTGTCC
>DASRTX010000537.1:0-3176 GCA_035655715.1 Myxococcales bacterium
GTTGCGCAGGTGCGGGCCGCGCTCGATGCGGGCGCCGACGTGCTGGCGCACACGCCGCGCGAGGAGCTGCCGGCGGACCTGCTCGGCCGGATGCGCGGCAAGTGGGTGATCTCCACGCTGCGCGCCTACGCGGTCGAACCCTCGCGGCTGCGCGCGCTGGTCGCCGCGGGAGCGAAGGTGGCCTATGGCACCGATCTGGGCAACGAAGGGACCGCGCCCGGGATCGACGAGGGCGAGCTTTCGCTGCTACAGGAAGCGGGCGTCGATCCGCTCGTAGCGGCCACCGCAGCCGGGGCGGAGCTGCTGGGGCTGCGCGATCACGGGCGGCTGGCGGTGGGCTCCGCCGCCCGGGTGCTGGCGGTGCGCGGACTCTCGCCAGCCGAGCTGGCGCGGCCCGTCTGGGTGATGATCGACGGTAGGATGGTGGTGTGAAGCTCTCGCTCAACGTGCTGCCGCCGCCGCGCCAGGAGGTCGCGCCCGCGGCGTCGGTCCGACTCTCCGAGCCGATGCTGCGTTTCCGCTGCAACCAGAAAGGGTGCTGCTGTAGCGGCTGGGACATCCCCTTCCGGTTGGAGGACTTCCTGAGGTTGCACGATCGGCTCACCGCGGACGAGCGGGGGACGCTCACCAAGGGCATCCAGCTGGTGGTGGAGAACGGCGCCAAGGAGGGCGAGCAGATCCTCCATTCGCTCAAGCTGGACGGCGTCGGCGAGGACCGCGCCTGCCGCTTCCTCTCTGCCTCTGGCGGGTGCGGCGTGCAGGCGCGCCATGGGATCGATGCCTTGCCGGATCTGTGCGTGGACTTCCCCGCCTTCGGCTACCGGCGCGGGGAGCACGTGGAGCTGTTCTTCGACCCGGTGTGTCCGGAGGTCCTGGAACGCCTGGACGAATCGGACGAGCCGCTGCGCATGCACGAGCAGGGTACCGCCTTCGGCGATGCCGGCTTCGATCTGCGCGTACAGCACGCCACCGATCCGCTGGGAGGGCGCATCGGCGCGTACGCGGTCGATGCCGAGGCGCTGGAGCGCATTCGCGCGCTGGGCGTAGCCGCCTTCGCCGTGGCCCGGCCGCCCTGGCTGACGCTGGCCGCGCTGGCGCACGCCTTCCGGCGGCTCCGCACCGGCAACGAGGCCGCCTTCGAAGTGGTGGAGCCGGAGGATCCGCAGCCCTTCCTGCGCTTCCTCAGCGACTGCATCGGCGCGCACGGCGCGGATCTGCTGGCGGCGACCGCGACCCGCTACCGCCGCTTCATCCACGCCGTCGATCCGGCGCCGCTGCTCGTGGGCGGCCGGTTGGTGGAGGCGCTGGGCTCGTGGGGTCCCGCCTACGAGCGCTGGCTGGCGCCACAAGAAGAAGCGCTGCGGCCCTTGACGGCGCGGTGGCTCGCCCATCGCTTCGCCACGCCGATGTTGAAGCGCGGCGAGCTGCGCGAGAGCGCCGACGGCATCGTGCACCTCTATGCCACCTCGCTGCGTCTCGCGGCGGCCTTCGGCGAGGTCCTGGAGCGGAGAGTGGATCGGCCCCTCTACAAGGTTGCCATCGGCACCGCCGAGTTCCTCTACCGCTCGCTGCACCTGCCGCGCGATGCGTTGCCGTCGTTCGCGGCGATGGGCTAGGCCGGCTGCAGCTTGATGAGCGTGATCTCTGCAGGGGCGAAGACGCGCATGGGTGGGCCCCAGAAGCCGGTGCCGCGGCTGACGTAGAGCTGGGAGGAGCCGCGGCGGTGAAGGCCGGCGAGGTAGGGCTGCACCAGCGCCACCACCCAGGAGAAGGGCCAGATCTGTCCGCCGTGGGTGTGCCCCGAAAGCGTGAGCGGCACTTCGCGCTTTGCAGCCTCGAGGAATTGCCGGGGCTGGTGGGCGAGCAGCACCAGGGCCCGCGCCGGATCGCGGCCCTCCAGCGCCGCCTCCAGATCGGGCGAGCCCGTCGGATCCTCGATGCCGGCGAGATCCAGCCCCGGCGCCACCTCCACCCGCTGGTTGCGCAGCGGGCGCACGCCGAGCGTGGGCAGGTGCGCGTACCATTCCTCCACTCCCGAGTAGTACTCGTGGTTTCCGGTGACGAAGAAGACGCCGTGCGGCGGCTTGAGCGACGAAAGCGGCGCCACGTGCTCGCGCAGCTCGTGCACGCTGCCGTCCACCAGGTCGCCGGTGATGGCCACCAGGTCCGGCGAGAGGCCGCGGATCTGGTTCACCACGTGCGCCACCCAGTCCTTGCGCAGAAGCGGCCCCACGTGCACGTCGGAGATCTGCACCAGCCGGAAGCCGGCCAGCTCGCGCGGCAGGCCGCGCAGGGCGATCTCCATCTCCTTGATCTGCACGCTGCCCAGGGCGCTGCGCACGCCGATCGCGGCAAGGCCGGCCACCACGCCGCCCACACCGGCCGCCAGCGCGCGGGCGAGAAAGACGCGCCGGGCCGGATCGGGATCGGAGGGCCCGCGCAGGCGGGCGATCGCGAACATCCCCAGCCGCCCGAGATCGGCGATGCCGAGGAAGGCCACCAGCAGGAAGCCCACCCCCATCCACACGAAGGCGAACCAGATCGCCGGCCGGACCGCGGCAGACGGCAGCCTGCGCACGGCGAACACGGTGAGCGGCATCGCCACGGCCATGGCGACGATGACGGCGGTCATCAGCCGGGCCCATCCCTGCGGCAGATGCGGATCGCGCACCAGCCGGGCCCAGATGTAGTAGTGCATGCCGCCGACGAGGCTGAGTGCGATGGCGAGGAAGACGACGATGGAGACGATGCGCACCGCGGCTAGGATGCCAGAGGGGCGGCTTCGGTGCGAAGCAGCGCCTGCAGCCGCCCTTCGTCGGCGCGGACGCGCAGCACCTTCTCCTGCGTGACGATCACGCTTCCCGGCGGCGATCCCTTGGGCTTGCGGACGTACTTGCAGCGCGTCCAGGCCACCTCCACGCCGTCCTGGCCGCGCGCGGAGGAGAAATGAACCGCCAGCAGCGCGGCGTCGCCCAGCGTGCGCGAGTCGGGCGCTTCCCCGACGCCCGGGACCACCACGTGCGCACCCTGCATGCCGCGGACGTGCAGCCAGAGATCGTTTCCTCGCGCCACCCTGAGCGTGAGCGCGTCGTTGTCGCGCGCGCTCCGGCCCACCAGGATGGGCGCGCCGCCCTGCGCGATGAAGCGGCGGAAGGGAAGGCGGGGCGCGTCGCTGC
>DASRTX010000538.1:0-2105 GCA_035655715.1 Myxococcales bacterium
TAGCACTACTCTGTTACTCATCCTATTAAGGTATAGCGCAATCGAATGAGGGGCAACATCTAGGTTTCACAGGAAACTAACGAGCATCATCGGTAGCGTTTTGGCAGAACTTTCCGAAGTCAGCTGGCAGGCACAATTGGCGGAATGGCTGGATCCCTTTCTCGATCATCTCCGGCATTCCTCTCAGAAGCATTGGGCGCCGGTTTATCTCTGGGGGCTGTTGGGTCCGGGAGAGCGCAAGAGCATCGAGCCGATGGCGGATCGGGTGGCACCGGGCGCCTTCCAGCAACTCCATCACTTCATCTCGGCCTCGACTTGGCGGCCCGAGCCCTTGGAGCTTGAACTGGTCCGCAAGGCCCAGGATCTCGTCGGCGGTGTCGACGCCGTTCTGGCGATCGACGACACGGCCCTGGTCAAACAGGGGAGCGAGTCGGTCGGCGTGGCGCATCAGTATTGCGGGCAACTTGGCAAACAGGCCAACTGTCAGGTCCTGGTCTCACTCACCCTGGCCCGCCGCGAGGTGCCGGTCTGCGTCGGGCTGCGCCCGTTCCTGCCGGAAACCTGGGCGCGGGATCCGGACCGTCGTTTGCGCGCCGGCGTTCCGCTGCCCGTCGAGTTCCAGCCGAAGTGGCGCATCGCCCTGGAGGAAATCGACCGCGTCCGGGCTGCCGGGGCGGTGTTCGGCTGTGTGGCCGCCGATGCCGAATATGGCAAGGTGGCGCACTTCCGGGCCGGTCTGGCGGAGCGCGGGCTGCGCTACGCCGTCGGCATTCCGTCGACCCAGACGGTCTACCCCGCCGACGTCACGCTCGAGCCCGCTCGCCGCAGCCCGACCGGTCGCCCGGCCAAGCACCCGGTGCCGTCGGTCGAGGCCCGCACGGTCGCGGAGACGATCACCGCGCTGCCGGCCCACGTCTGGCGCTTCGTGTCGTGGCGCACCGGCACCAAGGGTCGGTTGCGGGCGCGCTTCGTCGCCCTGCGGGTGCGCGTCGCCGACGGTGCACGGCTGCGCACCGGCCGGCGTCTGCCGGGCTCGGCCGCCTGGCTGGTCTGTGAGCAGCGGACCCCGGACGAGCGCCGGTATTACCTGACCAACCACCCCGAGGACACGCCGCTGCCCGCCCTGGCCGCCGATATCAAGGCGCGTTGGGTCTGCGAGCAGGGCCACCAGCAGATGAAGGAGGAACTGGGCCTCGATCATCTGGAGTGCCGGAACTGGACAGCTCTGCGCCACCACACCGTCCTGACCATGATCGCTCTGTGCTTTCTCCAGCATGTGCGACTTGGGGAAAAAAAGGGGCGAAGACAACGCTTGGTCCGGGCCACCTCCGCAGCCAACCCTGCCTCAGATCCGGCGCCAGATCATGAAGGAGATGCTCGGAGCCATCGTGCGATGTCCCTGCTGCCACACCCTCATTCCATACTACCCCCGTCTATAGTGTGACAGAGTAGTGCTAGTACTACAGTTGAGTTTGCTGATAGATCAGGAGTTTGGCGGCCTGTCGCTTCCAGTGGCAGGCCTTGGCGACGGCCTGATGGAGCCGACGCCAGAGCGACCAAGCGAGAATGAAGTCGATGCAGAGGCCGGCGCTCAGCTGGAAGCGGGTGATGAGGCGGCGGATCTCGGGCATGCTGAAGGCAATTGGGGCGAATGCGCCGGATCCTCCGCCCCTTTTTGGCCGGCGAGTTCGACCCGCATCGCCGCCAGGAAGGCGAGCGCCAGCATCGCCAGGGTGATGTGCCGGTACCAGCCGTGCCAGCTGCGCACCTCGTAGCCGTCCAGCCCGACCTCCTGCTTGGCCGCCTCGAAGCACTCCTCGACCGGCCAGCGCCGACCGGCGATCTGGGCCAGCGCCTCCAGGCTGGTGGTGGCCGGGCCGAACACGACGTAATACGCCATCTCGTCCGGCTTGGAGAGCTTGCGGCGCACCAGCAGCCAGTGGTCCCACGGCGCCTGCTGCAGGCGGCACAGCCGGAACCGCGCCCAGTCGTACAAACGCTCGCCCTTCGACCCGGCACTCAGGCGGCGCCAGCCCTCCAGAGGTTCGGCCGTCGCCAGATCCTTGGCCGGCACCTGGATCGCCCCCTGGCCGGCGACCAGCGCC
>DASRTX010000539.1:0-3209 GCA_035655715.1 Myxococcales bacterium
TCCGTTGGTGGCGCTCTTCCGCGAACAGGTGGCGCTCTTGCAGCAGCAGGCCAAGGTGCTGGAGCAGCAGGCAGCCGCGCTGGCCGGCAAGGGCATCGCCCTGCCGCAGCTGCCCAATTTCGGGGACACCATACGTAATTCGACGTATGGTGTCCCCGAAACTCCCGAAACTCGGCAGGCGACGCTGGCGCCGGTGGCGCAGCCGGCGCCCCAGCCCGTCGCCCAAAAGCCGGAATCGTCGGAGCGCGTCGCCAAGACCATCCTGGCGTCGGTGGCGCGGATCAGCGCCTTCCCCGTGGAGGCGATCAAGAGCTCGCAGACCCTGGCCGGCGATCTCGGCTTCGATTCGCTGATGACGGTGGAGCTCGACGGCGACATCAACAAGGCCTTCCCCGGCGTGGGCGGGTTGCCGCGCAGCCTGCTCGGGCCGCAGACCTCCGTGCAGGACGTGATCGACCACGTCGCGGGCGCGGTGGCGCGGCCGCCGGCTCCGGTGGCGCCGGTCTTCTCGCAGCTGCTCGGCGAGGTGGCGAGCGAAGGCCGCGAGCTGCTGCGCTTCGCTCCCGCCTGGGTGGAAGCTGCGCTGGCCACTCCTGCCGCCGCGGAAAACCCGCTGCCCCGCAAGCTGCTGCTCACGCGTGACGCACTGGGCGTCGCCGACGCGCTGGCCAGGCTGCTCAACGATGCCGGACACGACGCTTTGGTGGGCGAGCCGGGCGATCCCCTCGCGGGCATGGGCGGCGTCGTCCACCTCGCGCCGCTGGGCCGAGGCGAGTCCGAGCTTGCCCCGGGTTTCGCGGCCGTGCTGGACGCGCATCGCATCGTACGGGCGCAGGCCGAGGCCGGCACAGGCGGTCTCTTCGTCGTCGCCATCGCTGGAATCGACGAGGTGGACGCGGCGCTGGCCGGTTACGCCAAGGCGCTGGCCCGCGAGCGGACCGACGAGCTGGTGAAGTGCGTGGAGCTGCGGGTCGAGGACGGCGCCCCTGCCATGGCGCACGCGCTCTTCGCCGAGCTCCGCTCCGGCAACGCGGTCCCCGACGTCCGCTGGGCGGGGGGGACGCGCTTCGAGCAGGAGCTGAAGCCCGCCGCCGCCGCCGGCGAGCCCATCGCCATTGGACCCGGCGACGCCGTGCTGATCACCGGAGGAACCCGGGGCATCGGCCTCAAGCTCGCGCACGCGCTCGCCGAAAAGGGCGCGAAGGTTGCGCTGGCCGGCCGCACTGCTCCCGCGACCATGCCCGAGGGCGCCGTCTTCGTGCGGTGGGACGTCACCCGGCCTGCCGGCGCGGCACTCGACGAGGCCCGCGCGAAGCTGGGCGGCTTCACCGCGCTGGTGCACGCCGCGGGCGTGACCGAAGACGGGCCCGCCGCCGAGGCCGCCGACGAGTCGGTGGAGCGCGTGCTGGCCACCAAGGTGTCCGGACTCTGGGGGGCGGCGCTCGCCACGGCACAGGATCCTCTGCGCGCGGTGGTGGCCATCTCCTCCTGGGCAGGCCGCTTCGGAAACGCCGGTCAAGCTTCCTACTCGGCCGCCAACGCGGCAGTCTCCGCCGCGGTGTCCGCGCTCTCGCGCCGGCGGCCCGGCGTGCGCGCGCTCTCGCTCGAGTACCCGCCTTGGGAAGGCACCGCCATGGTGGCGAAGATCCCGCCGCTCGTGCGCGCGGTCCTCGCCGAGCAAGGCGTCCCCTTCATCGACGACGCGTCCGGCGTGGCGGCCTTCACCGGCGCGCTGCAGGCCGGCGTCGCGGGAACGGTCCTGCTCGCCCATGAGCAGCCGGCTCGCCGCATCGGGCACAAAGTGCAGATGCAGGTCTCCCGCAGCGCGCATCCGTACCTCGAGGATCACCAGCTCGCCGGACAGCCGGTGCTTCCGCTCGCCTCGGCGCTGGATGCCGTGGCCCACGCTGCCGCCGAGGCTACCGGCACGGCCGGCCAGCCGTTGCTGGTGCGCGACTTCCGCCTCAAGCAGGCCGTCCGGGTTCCCGACGCGGTGGAGCTGACCGTCTCGGTGGGTGGCGTCGAAGAGCTGGAGGTCTCGCTCTCTTCCACACCCGCCGGCGGACCGCGCGCGTTTTCGCGGGCGCCCGCTTACGTGGGGTTCGCCTCGCCGGGAGCCGACGTCGGCCCGGCGCTGGGCTCCGCCCTTCCCGCTCCGGCCGCAACGGGCAAGCCCGAGCTGCCGATGACGCTGGACGAGTTCTACGGCTCCTTCACCTTCCACGGCCCGCGCATGCGCGGCATCGAGTCCATCGAGCAGATCACGCCGCAGGGCATCGTGGGCTGGGTGCGGACCAGCAAGCCCTCCGACTGGATCCGGGAACCGAAGCGCAAGGCCTGGGCAGTGGATCCGCTGGCGCTCGACGGCGCCTTCCAGCTGGCCGCGTATTGGGCGTGGAGCCATCTGCAGCGCGCCGGGTTCCCGGTCGGTATCGACGAGTACGTGCAGGTGGCGCCCTTCGGCGACGGCCCGGTGCGCGCCTCGCTGACGCTGGAGCAAAGCGCCGGCGACGAGGTGCGCGGCACCATCGTGCTGCAGTCGCGCGACGGGCGCGTGCTGGCCGTCGCCCGCGGCGTGCAGGGCGAGTTCAAGCACCGCGACCCGCGCTTCCTCATCGGCCGCGCGGCGATCCAAAGGCCCACACCAGTAGCGGAGGTCAAGGCGCCTGCCGTGGACGAGTCGACCTACAAGGTGGACCAGTTCCCCGAGGTGCAAGAGCTGGAGCAGCGCTTGGGCCTCGCCGCGGCCTTCGGGCTGAAGAACCCGTACTTCAACGTGCACGAGCGGGTCACCAACGACACCTCGGTGATCGGCGGCCGCACGATGATCAACTGGTCCAGCTACAACTACCTGGGCCTCTCCGGCGATCCGCACGTGACGCGCGCGGCGCAGGCCGCCGTGGAGCGGTACGGAACGTCGGTCTCAGCGAGCCGCGTCGCCAGCGGCGAGAAGCCGTTGCACCGCGACCTCGAAGAAGAGCTGGCGCGGCTGCTCGGCACCGAGGACAGCATCGTCACCGTCAGCGGCCACGGCGTCTTCGTCACCACCATCGCCACGCTGGTCAAGGATGGCGATCTCGTGCTGCACGATTCGCTGGCCCACGACTGCATCCTGGCCGGGGCCAAGCTGTCGGGCGCCAAGCGGCGGCCGTTCCCACACAACGACTGGCGCGCGCTGGAGAAGCAGCTCGCGGCGCTGCGGCCGCACT
>DASRTX010000540.1:0-4571 GCA_035655715.1 Myxococcales bacterium
CGAGGACCGTCCACAGGAAGAAATACCCGGCGCCCACGATCGCCGTCAGCACGCCGAGGCGCGCCGGATCCGCCTCGGCCGTGGCCTCGCGGTAACGCCGTAGCATGGGGACGAGCGAGGGCAGCATCATCGCGATCATCATCACGGTCCACATTCCGAGGAACGTCACCGCGGCAGGGGTCCACGTCTGTCCGGGCATGCGCATCCACGCCATCGACATCGTCCAGCCGCCGGGCATCGGCATCTCGCCCATCGCCGACATGGATGCGCACCAGTCGATCGTCCCCGCCGCGCTGGCTGCGAAGAGCAGCGCCGAGACGCCGAGGAAGGTTCCCTCGGAGGACCGGCGCTGCAGCCGCGGCACGACGAGCTCAGCGCTTGTCGTACTCATCGTGCCTCCGCCACCAGACGCCCGTCTCGTTGCGGCCCTTGGGTGCGCGGTCGAGCCACTGGTACATGCCCCAGAGGCTGTCCACTCCGCGCGAATAGGCGGAATAGGCGTGGTAGACGGCGCCGTCCTCGAGCGCGAAGGCGCTCACGCCGGGCCTCTCGCGCAGGTAGGTGGCCGGGTCGGTTCCGGTCATCGCCGCCATCCTGGCGACATCGCCCTCGCCGTGTGACTGCCACGGACCCTCGCGCCGGTAGTTGTATTCGGCGCCCCCCTTTTGCTGCTCTTCCTCGGTCAGCCGCACGGCGAAGTCGGAGTTGAAGTCGGTTCCTCCGGAGGAGGCCCAGGGAAACGTCCACCCCATCCGCCGTTTGTACGCCTGCAGCTTCGCGAGCGGCGCCCGCGACACCGCCTGGAGCATGACGTCGTGGTTGGCGAGATGGACGGCGACGCCGTTGAACCCGTCCGCGATCGACGAGCAGGACGGGCACCCCGCCGTGTAATCGGGCCCGAACATGAAGTGGTAGACGAGGAGCTGCGAGCGCCCGCGGAAGAGGTCTTTCAGCGAGGCGCTCCCCTCGTCGGTGTCGAACCGGTACTCCTTGTCGATCCGCACCCACGGCAGCTCCTGTCGCTTCCGCGCCAGCTCGTCGCTGCGCCGCGTGAGCTCCTTCTCCGCCTCGAGCAGCTCGAGCCTCGCAGCGAGCCACTCCTTCCGTGTCCCGGTCGTGTGTGTCGTCATCGCTCCTCCTTCCGCAGCCAGAGATAGCGCCCGCCCAGGCGGGGTGGGAGTAACAACGGCGACGCGATAAGAACCCGGCGATGGATTCCTCCATCACCGCGGCAGGTCGCGCGCTGCGCGCGGGGGATCCGCTGGGCGCGCTCAAGCGCGTCGCCCTGCGGGACGACCCGGCGGCCCTGGCGCTGCGCGGGATCGCGATGGCGCAGCTCGGTGACCTGGCGCGAGCGCGAGAACTGCTGCGACGGGCAGCGCGGGGCTTCGGGCCGCGGGAGACGCTGGCGCGGGCGCGCTGCCTGACGGCGGAGGCGGAAATCGCGCTGGCGGCGCGCGATCTCGCCTGGACGCCGCGGGCGCTGAGCGAAGCCATCCAGACTTTCGACGCGCAGGGCGATCGGGAGAACGCCGCCCACGCCCGATTGCTGAAAATCCGGCGCCTCTTGCTGCTCGGCCGCATCGACGAGGCGGAAGGCGCCACGCTGGAGCTCGAAGACCACGCGCCTGCCCGGCTCGCGGCCGTGGCCGCCCTGGTCGCCTTCGAGATCGCGCTCCGGCGGGGGCGAGCCGCGCACGCGCGCCAGGCCCTTGCCGGCGCGCGCGAGGCGGCGGCGCGGTCGGGGATTGGGGCTTTACAAGCGGAGGTCGAGCAGGCTGGACGGACCCTCGTCCTGCCGGCCGCGCGTCTCGTCTCGAAATCAGGCGAAGCGCGGCCCCTCACGCTCGCCGAAGTCGAGGCGCTGCTCGCCTCGCCGGATCTGGTCGTCGACGGTTGCCGGCGGACGGCACGGCGCGCACGGCGGCTCGTGCGGCTCTCCCGCCGCCCGGTGCTGTTTGCCCTGCTCTGCGGTCTGGCCCAGACCTGGCCCGGCGAGGCAATGCGCGACGAGCTGATCGAGCGCGCGTTCGGCGCTCGGCGCGCGAACCCGTCCTACCGCGCGCGCCTGCGGGTCGAGATGGGGCGCCTGCGCCGCGAGCTGCGGCCGCTCGCCGGGATTGAGGCCACCGCGGGCGGGTTCACTCTGGTGACGCATGCCACGGTCCGGCTGCTGGCGCCACCTATCGAGAGCCCCGACGCCGCCGTCCTGGCGTTGCTCTCGGACGGCGAGGCCTGGTCGACCTCGGCGCTCGCCCTCGCCCTCGGGTCCAGCCAGCGAACGGCGCAGCGGGCCCTGCAAACCCTCACCGAGGCCGGTCAGGTGCGGGCGCTCGGCCGCGGCCGTTCCCGGCGCTGGCTCTCTGCGCCGGTGGCCGGATTCGCGACGACCTTGTTGCTCCCTGTCGCCGGCGGATTCGGGTAGGGAGAGGCGATGGGCAAGAAGACGGATCAGCCGGCGGAGATCGTGCGCGAGTACGGCCCCTTCCCCGACGCGCCACACGTGCACGGCGTCAGCTTCGACGGCAGCCTGGTCTGGTTCGCCGGCGGCGAGAAGCTGCAGGCCCTCGAACCGGCGAGCGGCAAGATCGTGCGCGCCCTGGATGTCCCGTGCGACGCCGGGACGGCCTTCGACGGCCGGCACCTCTTCCAGATCGCCGGCGAGCGCATCGACAAGATCGATCCGGCCAGCGGGAAAGTCCTCGCGAGTATCCCGGCGCCGGGCGGCGGGCGCGACTCGGGGCTGGCCTGGGCCGAGGGAACGCTCTGGGTGGGCCAGTACCGCGACCGGAAGATCCACCAGATCGATCCCGACACCGGCGCGATCTTGCGCACGGTCGAGTCCAACCGCTTCGTCACTGGAGTCACCTGGGTGGACGGCGAGCTCTGGCACGGGACCTGGGAAGGCGAGAGCGAGATCCGCCAGATCGACCCCGAGACGGGCAAGGTTCTGACCCGCCTGACGATGCCCGAGGGCGCCGAGGTGAGCGGGCTGGAGTCGGACGGAGGCGGTCTCTTCTACGCCGGCGGCGGCGGGAGCGGCCGGATCCGCGCGGTGCGAAAGCCACGGCGGCGGTCGAGGCGCTAGGCGCAGCAGCGACGGAGCCACACACGTTCGGTCGCGCTGGCTCAGCCGCGCCGGCGGCCCCTCCGCCGCAGTGAGCGGTCGATCTCGATGCCGAAGAGGGATTCCAGCTCCGCGGCAGCGGGTCCGTCGTCGGCCGGCTTCGGGCGCGCGATCAGTTCTTCCATCTTCACGCTGCGCAGGGTGAAGAACAGCTCCGGCGACCGATCCAGCCGCGCTCCAACCGCGTAGAGGACCGCCGCCAGGTGCTTGCACAGCTCCGCCGCGTCCGGGCAGGAGCAGAACAGGTCCATCTCGCGCGGCGAGGGGAACAGACCATTCTTCCGATCGACGATGGCCTCCAGGACCTGCTCGGGCACCCGCCCCTGCAAGAGCTCGATGGTCGAGTCGATCTGCCCTCTGCAACGCGCGGCGATCGCCTTCCAGCACTTCCGCGCCGCCGGCTTGACGCCGATGCTGCACTGGTAGAGGGAGCTGCCGGCGACCAGCGCCTCGACCCGGCCCTGGGCAAGCTGGAGATCCACCACCGAGCCGCTGCGCAGATACGCGCGGCCGCGCGGGAGCCGGTTGGCGAAGTCGCTGTAGCTCTCGACGTTGGCGCACCACGCCTTGCCCCAGAACGAGCTGGCGATCCGGTTTGTCTCCAGGCGGACCGGGTCGAGCTTCTTGCCCCTCTTCTCCAGCTTGCGGATCTGGGCGAGGGCCGTTGCCCGCCGCTCCGCGACGGAGACGTAGGCGGGAAACGCTCCGTAACTCCAGCGCGGCATCCAGCGATTGTACATTCAGTCCTCCTCCAACGCGGTCTCCAAATCCAGCGCCAGGGTGCGGAGAAGCTCCGCGTCGCTCATCTCCGTCAGCGCCGCCTCGGCGGCGCCTTCCAGCAGCTCGCTGGCGACGCGCTTCTTCCGCAGAAGCATCTGGTCGATGCGCTCCTCGACCGTCCCGCGGCAGACGAACTTGTGCACCAGCACGTTGTGCTTCTGCCCGATGCGGAAGGCGCGGTCGGTAGCCTGATCCTCGACCGCGGGGTTCCACCAGCGGTCGAAATGGATCACGTGCGCGGCCGCGGTGAGGTTGAGCCCCACGCCGCCGGCGCGGGTGGCAAGGACGAAGAACGGCGCCCGGCCCTGCTGGAAGCGATCGACCAGCTCCTTTCGTTCGCCCACCTTGGTGCCGCCGTGCAGCACCAACCCCTCCGCGCCGAACACGCCGCGCAGGTGCTCGGCCAGGGGCGCCGTCATCTCGCGGAACTGGGTGAAGATCAGCGCGCGCTCCTGGCGCGAGGCGATCTCCTCGCAGATGGCGGAGAGGCGGCCGAACTTGCCGCTCTCGGCGGGCGCGAAGGAGTCGTCGCGCAGCCACTGCGAAGGGTGGTTGCAGATCTGCTTGAGCCTCATCAGCGAGGCAAGCACCAGGCCGCGGCGCTCGATCCCGGAGACGGCGGCGAGCTTTCGCTTCAGCTCGTCGAGCGTCTGCTGGTAGAGCG
>DASRTX010000541.1:0-17220 GCA_035655715.1 Myxococcales bacterium
CGCCCGGCGGGCACCGCAAGTTTCGCCTCCGCGACATCACCACCTTCGTGCAGCGGCGCCAGTTCCAGGCCGCGGGCCCGTTGCCCGGATCGCTGCCGCAGGGCGCGGACGAGCCCGGCGAGGAGGCCATCCGGCACTTCCAGGCATCGGCCTTGCGCGGAGATGCCGCCGCGCTGGTCGCCCAGCTGGCCGCCCTGCGGCTGCGCGGGCACCCGCTCGCGCTCCTCTTCGACGAGGTGGCGGCGCCGGCCCTGCATCGGGTGGGAGAGAAGTGGTCGCAGGCGCGCCTTTCGGCCGCGGAGGAGCACGTGGCCTCGCAGGCGGTGATCGACGCGGTGGCCCGGGCGCAACCTCTGGCGGAGCCGCCTGGCGAGCCGGTGCGTCCAGACCGCGGCACCGCGGTGGTGGCGGCCATGGCGGGCGAGCAGCACGACATCGCGGCGCGGATGGCGGCGTGCCTGTTGCGCGCCCAGGGCTTCGAAGTCCTGGCGCCGCTGGCGCAGACGCCGGCGCGCGACCTGGCGGATCTCATCCTGCGCGCGCGCGCCTCGCTGGTAGCGCTGAGCAGCACCGTCAACGCCGAGGTGAGCGAGCAGGTGGGCATGGCCGTCGCCGCGGCGCAGCAGACAGGGGGCCGCGTGCTGGTGGGAGGGACCGCGATGCGCAAGGCCCAGCTCCCGGCGGAGGCGCGGCTGCTCCAGTCGTTGCGCGAGCTGGACGCGGAATCGCAAAGCGCCGGACGACGCCGCGCGCGCGCCTGATTGTGGTATGACCCCCCGCCCGCAGTGGAGCGGAAGAACAGGCGTTCGATGAGCGAGAAGCCGGAGCACCAGGAACCGCAGCCCCAGTCCGCGCGCAACAGGCAGCCGTCCTTCGAGGACATCCTGGAGGGCGCCGCGGTGGAACCGCCCAGGCAGAAGGCCCCGCCGCCCCCGCCCAGGAAGCCGGCCCAGCCGACCTTCGACGACATCCTCGCCGCGGCGCAGCCGTCCGAGGCTGGCTCGAGGCCCCCGCCCGAGCGGAGGAGCCGCCCCCCGCGCCAGAAGGAAGAGCGGAAGATGCCGGTGGTGGTGCGCAAGCCCACGCTGGGCGCGCCCGCCGCCTCGGAGGCGCCGGCGGCGCAGGGCGAGTCCGGTGTCGAAGCGGTCCCTGCCACCAAGCCCGCGCCCGAGGATCCCGGCTCGGTCTTCGCGCAGCCCTCTGCGGAGGAGAACGCTGACTTCGCCTCCCTCCTCGCCGAGTCGCAGCAGCAGAGGCCCGGCAAGCTGCGCCCGGGGCAGAAGATCTCGGCCCGCGTCGCCCACCTGGGCGGCGAGGTGGCCTTCCTCGACCTGGGCGGCAAGGGCGAGGGCATCATCGACCTTCGCGAGCTGCGCAACGACAAGGGCGATCTCCTGATGCACGCCGGCGAGACGCTCGAGGGGTACGTGCTCTCGGTCGGCGAGGGCAACGTGGTGGTGACGCGGTCGGTGCCCAAGGGGGCCGGCCGCGAGGTGATGCAGCAGGCCCTGGACTCGAAGATCCCCATCGAGGGCGTGGTCACCGGCCAGAACAAGGGCGGGCTGGAGGTGGACCTGGGCGGGATGCGCGGCTTCGTGCCCGCCTCGCAGGTGGACGTTCGCTTCGTCGAGGACCAGTCGCAGTTCGTGGGCCAGAAGCTCAAGTTCCGCGTCACCGAGCTGCGCGGCGGCAACGCCATCCTCTCGCGGCGCGCCCTGCTCGAGGAGGAGCGGGCGGCGCAGGCGGCCGAGCTGCGCAAGACGCTGGAGGTGGGCGCGCAGCTGGAAGGGACCATCACTTCGGTCCGCGATTTCGGCGCCTTCGTCGATCTGGGGGGCCTGGAGGGCCTGGTGCACGTGAGCGAGATGTCGCACGCGCGCGTCGCCCACGCCCAGGACGTGGTCAAGCCGGGCCAGCGCGTCAAGGTGCAGGTGCTGCGCATCGAGAAGGACGAAAAGGGCCACGACAAGGTCGCGCTCAGCCTGCGCGCGCTGGAGCAGGATCCCTGGGACGCGGCCCGGCCGCAGCTCAAGGAGGGCCAGAAGCTCCAGGGCAAGGTGGCGCGGCTGCAGCCCTTCGGCGCGTTCGTGGAGCTGTTCCCCGGTGTCGACGGCCTGGTGCACGTGAGCGCGCTCAGCGACCGGCACATCCAGCACCCGCGCGAGGTGGTGAAGGAGGGCGAGAACATCTGGGTGCAGGTGGAGTCGGTCGACGACGCCTCCCGCCGGGTGGCCCTGCGCCGCATCAGCGAGGAGGAGGCGCAGTCGACCGAGCCGGTGCGGCCGGCGGCTCCCCAGAAGCGCGCCAAGGTGGGCGACGTGGTGGAAGCCACCGTGGACAAGTGCGAAGCTTTCGGCGTCTTCGTCCACTGGGACGGCGGCAAGGGCCTGGTCCCCAACCCCGAGCTGGGCACGCCTCGCGGCAGCGACAACAAGAAGACGGTGCCGCCGGGCACGCAGTTCAAGGCGCAGATCGTCGAGATCGACGACCGCGGCCGCTACCGGCTCTCGCGCACCTCCGCCGAGCGCGCAGAGGGCGCGACGGACTACCGCGAGTACCAGCGGCAGATGAACAAGCGGATGCCGCCGGGAAAGGGCTTCGGCACCCTGGGCGACCTGCTGCGCGCCAAGCTGGAGGAGCAGGAGCAGGTGGACGAAGAAGGTTGAGGAGTCAGGCCGAGAGCCTCGATTCGAGTCGGGACCGGACGGTCGGCCATTCGGTGTCGAGGATGGTGTAGTAGGCCGTGTTGCGCGGCCTGCCGTCGGCGCCGGGCTGGAAGCTGCGCAGGATTCCGTCGAAGTGCGCGCCCAGCCGCTCGATGGCGGCGCGCGAGCGGGCGTTGCGCTCGTCGGTCTTGAGCGTCACGCGCAGGCACTTCCACGATTCGAACGCGTGCCGGAGCATGAGCAGCTTCGCCTCGGTATTGGCGGCGGTGCGCTGCGCCTTCTCCGCCAGCCAGGTGTAGCCGATCTCCGCCCCGTCGAGCACGTCCTGCCCCGGGCGCGGATCCTTGCCAGGGGGCCAGTCCCAGCGCTGCAGGTCGTAGAGCCGCGTGCAGCCCACCTGTTCGCCGGATGGAAGGCAGGTGGCGAACGCCAGCAGCTTGCGCCGTTCCATCTGCGCCACCGCCTGTTCGACGTAGCCAGCCGCCTGCTCCGGCGTGGGAACGAATCCCCATTCGAAGGTGCCGCGGGGTCCCCGCGCAAGCTCGCGCACCGCGGGGATGTCGGCGCGCGAGAGAGGCCGCAGCGTCACCACGCGGCCCCGCAGCGTGAGCGGCTCGACCGGCACGGCGGGAAGCTACACGCAGGCAGAGTGGGATGCCAGCTAGTACAGCTCCTCGCACATCCATTCGTGGAGGGGCGCGTAGGCGCGGGCTGCCGCCTCGCTGCGGTCCAGCGCCTCCGCGGAGTGCAGCCAGCCGGCGGGTTTGCTGTGCTTGACGACGGTCAGCCCCTTCCACTTCGACTGCTCGGCGCGGGGACCTTCCGGGTCGAACCCGCGGGCGGGCCGCTGCAGCTTGTCGGCGATCTCCGGTTTGAGGCCGCCTTTCTTCGCCACCGCCAGGGCAGAGTCCAGCCGCTCCGCCGCGCCATCGTCGCGGAGCACCTTGCGGAAGCGATCGAGCCGCGCCTCCTCGAACAGATAGATGCCTCCGCCGAAGATGACCTCCTCGGGAGAGACGTGCAGGTAGACCACGGGGCTATCGTGCTTCTCGGCGCCGTCCCAGAGCAGCGCGGCAACGTGCGTCTTGTAGGGGCTCTTGTCGCGCGAGAAGCGGATGTCGCGGTTGAGCCGGTACAGGCTGCCGCCGATGCGCGGCACGAACACCAGCCGCGGCATCACGTCGCGCAGGCGCTCGGCCAGGGCGCCGCACCACTCCAGCATGGAGGGGACGATCTCCTCGTCCCACGTCTTGCGGTGCGCCTCGAACCAGTCGCGGTCGTTGTTCTCCACGAGGCCGCGAAAGAAGGACAGGCCGCTCTCGGGAAAACCGGCGAAGGCCATCGGCGGAAAGCCTACCGAACCGCCGCCGGGGCGGGAAGCGCTATCTTTCGACTTCTGCTGCGCTACCTGGGGCAGTTGCGCAGCTGGTTGAAGTAGTCCTCTTCGCTGCGCGGCTCCTTGGGCTCCTTGACGCTGATGCCGCGGATCACGCCTTCCTTGTCGATGACGAAGGTTCCGCGCTTGGCGTAGCCCGTCTCGCCCATGAACACGCCGTACTTCTGCGCCACGTTTCCCTTGGGGTGGAAATCGGAGAGCAGCGTCGCGGTGAGGGCCTGGTCGCGCTTGAACGCCTTCAGGCTCCACTTGTTGTCCACCGACACGGCGAGGACGCGCGCGTTCTGCCGGTCGTAGTCGGCGTCGCGCGCGGCGATCTGCTTCAGCTCCTGCGTGCAGATGGGCGAGAAGGCCGCCGGAAAGAAGAGCAGCACCACGTTGCGGCCGCGCAGGCCGGAGAGCCGCGTCGGCTTGCCCTCCTCGTCGAGGAGCTCGAAATCCGGTGCCACGTCGCCGACCTGAAGCATGCACGACCCTCCGCGTTGGGGAGCGTGTCATTCGCAGGGATCCCACTTGCACGCAAGCGGCACGGTTCCAGCAGCCGTCCCTGCGAGCGCCTGCCCGTGATGATTTCTCAAGCGCCGCGCGTTCTTGGGTTCCGAAGGAGGCAACATGAGGAACGCAACCCTGGCAATGGCTTTGGCTGCCGCACTGGCGGCCGCATGTGCGACCCCTGGCACCCGGACCGCCGTCGGCGCGGGCGCGGGCGGGGCGACGGGCGCGGTGGTGGGTGGAGCGCTGGGCGGGTGGAAGGGCGCCGCGGTGGGAGCGGCGGTCGGCGCGGTGGCCGGAGGAGCGGCCGGCAACCTGCTCGACAAGCAGGCGGCCGAGCTGAAGGCGAAGGACGCAGACGCCTCGCGGACCGCGAGCGGTATCTTGGTGAAGCTGAAGGAGGACCTGCTCTTCACCACCGGCAGCGACGTGCTCAAGCCCGAGGCGGTGGAGCAGATCGCTTCGCTGGGCGACATCCTGGCAAAGTATCCGGACGACCGCATCGAAGTGCGCGGCTATACCGATTCGACGGGCAGCGAGAGCTTCAACGAGCAGCTCTCGTATCGGCGGGCGGAGGCGGTGCGCAAAGTGCTGGTCTCGCGCGGCGTGAGCGACAAGCAGGCGCTCTCCGTCGGCATGGGCGAGAAGCAGCCGGTGGCCCCCAACACCACCGCGACGGGTCGCGCGAAGAATCGGCGCGTCGAGCTGCACATCGCGATGGCGAAATAGTTTCACACGGAGCGGCCGCGGAAACTGCACTTCCCCCGCGGCCGCTCCGTCGCAAGACTTGGCTCCGGGGGTGCGCGCATGCTTTCCGATCCAAAGGCGCTGTTGCGGCTGGGATACGGCCTGGTGCCGATCGTCGCGGGCGCGGACAAATTCACCAACGCCCTCACCGACTGGGAGAAGTACCTGAGCCCCGAGGTGAGGGAGCGGCTGCCCATGGACGGGCGCAGCTTCATGCGGGTGGTCGGGCTGGTGGAGATCGCCGCGGGCCTGTTGGTGCTGCGCAAGCCCCGGATCGGAGGCGCCTTGGTGGCGGCCTGGCTGGGGGGAATCACGGCCAACCTCGTCTCGATGGGCAAGTACCTGGACGTGGCGGCGCGAGACGCGCTCCTGGCGGTGGGCGCGCTGGCGCTCTCGCGCATGCCCGAGCGGGCGCGCGACCAGCGGATGCGGTCGGGGGCGCTCCCCGAGCGGCGGATGCGGATGGATCCGGTCGGCACCATTCCCCGATCGGTGCACTGAAAGCGCGGAGTCGATTCGCGGACTCCCTTCCTGGGCGTGGCTCTCAGGGCGCCCGGCCATCGCGGCGGGCGGCGATTCCGTCCGACAAGCTCGCCCCCTTCATCCGGGCGAGGAAGTAGACGGCGGCCGCCCATGACAGCGCGACCCACAGAGACCAGGTGGCCGCGAACGTCGCCAGGAAGAACGCGGTCACTTCGCGGCCTGCGTTCGGCGAAGCGGAGGTCGGCGGAACGCGCTGTTCAATAGACACTTCGGCCAATAGCAACCCGCACCTGGGCTCGTCGATGATCGCCCGTCAATTTTCCCGGAGGTCTCTCATGCGCTGTCTGTCGAAGCTCGTTCTGGCCGGCATCGTCTGCACCGCCTCGGCGGTCGCCGCGGCCGACATGAAGAAAGCCGAGCGCAACTGGAAGGGCAAGTGCGCCTCTTGCCACGGCGCCGACGGCAAGGGGCAAACCGAACAAGGCAAGAAGCTGAAGCTCCAGGATCTCACCTCGGCGTCCTTCCAGAAGTCGAAGACGGACGCGCAGATCAAGGAAGTGATCGACAACGGCACCAAGGTCGGCGACGCCGAGATGGAAGGGTACAAGGACAAGCTCGACGCGGCGCAGATCGACGATCTGACGGCCTACGTGCGCTCGCTGGGGAAGTCCTCGAAGGCGGCGAAGAAGAAGGCGAAGCACTGACCCGACTTGCACCTGAACGCATGTTTAGCTAGATCGGCAGTGTGACGCTGCCGGCGAGACGGCTGCCCAGGGACCTGCGTGCCCTGGAGGAGCTCCTGCGGGATGGGCAGGTCCGGCGGGCGCCGGCCTTCTCGCCGCAGGCGCCGCAGATCCTGCCCACGGGGTTTGCCGCGCTGGATACGGCGTTGGGCGGCGGCCTTCTGCGCGGGCAACTTCACGAGATCGTCGGGCCGCCCGGTTCGGGTGGCACGGCGCTGGTGCGGCTGGCGCTGGCCTCCGCCACGCAGGCGGGCGAGAACTGCGCGCTGATCGATCCCGGCGACGCGTTCGATCCGGCGCCCTGCGGCATCGACCTCGCGCGGCTGCTCTGGGTGCGCCCCGCCGATCCGGTGCAGGCGCTGCGCGCGGCGGAGATCGCGCTCGAGGCGCGCTTCGGGCTGGTGGCGCTGGATCTGGGCGACGTCTCGGTGCTGCCGCCGCCCAGGGCGCCCAAGGGAGTGGTGCGGATCGTCCGATTCGAGAAGAAGCCGCTCTCGCCGGGGGCCTCGCCGTGGGCGCGCCTCAAGAGCCGCGCCGAAAAGCACGGCGGCGTGCTGCTGCTGCTGGCGCGGGCGCCGCAGGCGGGCACCTTCGCCACGGCCACCATCGAGCTGGAGCGCAGCCATGCGCAGTGGGACGGCCGGCAGGGCGCCCCGGGGCGGTCGTTGCGCGCTGTACAGGCCGCCGCGGCGGTGGCGCGGCACAAGCGCATGCCGCCTTCGGGTCCGCTGGTCCTCAACCTCCCCCTGCGGCCGAAGTAGTGCCATGCCGAAGATCGCCTGCCTGTGGGTACCCGAGCTGTCTCTGGTGGCCGCGTTGCGCGCCGAGCCGCAGCTCTGCGGCGGCCCGCTGGCGGTGGTGCAGGCCGGCGCGGACCTGGGCGGGCGGGCGCACGTGCTCGGAGCCACGCCGGCGGCAGAGGGCGTGGGGCCCGGCCAGACGCTGGCGGAGGCGCGCGCGCTGTGCCCGGGTCTCGCGGTGCGGCAGTCCTCGCCGGAGCGCGAGCGGGCGGCGGCCCAGGCGGCGCGGGAGGCAGCATTGGCCGTCTCCCCGCGCGTCGAGGAGGCGGCGCCCGGGCTCGTCTACGTCGATGCTTCGGGGCTTTCGTCGCTGTTCGGCGACGACCGGGCAGTGGCGCGCGAGTTGGTGGCGGCGGCGGAGCGCGTCGGCGTGCGCGTCGCCGTCGGACTGGCCGCGAGCAAGTCGGTGGCGCGCCTTGCGGCGCGGGCGGCGGCGACCGATCTCGCGCTGGAAGCGACCTCCCACGGCGTGGGCGGCGGCGCGTTCCGCGTCGTCGGCCTCGAAGAGCAGCGCGAGTTCCTGGCGGCGCTGCCGCTCCACGAGCTGGAGCTGCCGGACGAGCTCCACCAGTCGCTGCGGCGGTTCGGCCTGTACACGCTCGGAGAGGTGGCGGTTCTCCCGCCAGGGCCGCTCTCGGCGCGGCTGGGGCCGGAGGCGGCGCTGCTCTCGCGGCTGGCGCGCGGCGAGGACACGAGCGCGCTGCAGCCGCGCCTCGAACCGGACCGCTTCGAGGAGGGCGAGGAACTGGAGTGGGACGCCTCCTCGGCGGAACCGCTGCTCTTCGTCTGGAAGGCGCTGCTCGATCGCCTGGCGCAGCGGCTGCTGGCGCGCGGCCTGATGGCGCGGGAGGTGTGCCTCCAGCTGCGCCTCGCCGACGCGTCGTGGGACGAGCGCACGCTGGATCTGGCGGCGCCCACGCGGGAGGTGCCCGCGCTCCTGCAGCTCTTGCGCCTGTCGATCGAGGGGCGGCCGCCGCCTGCGGGAGTGCGCGCCGTGCGCCTCGCGGCGGTGCCGGTGCGCGAGGTGCTGGAGCAGATGCCGCTCTTCGGCCCGCGCGGCGCCAGCCCCACGCAGCTGGCGGCGGCGGTGGCGCGGCTCTCGGCGCTGGCGGGGCCGCATCGGGTGGGCAGCCCGCGCGCTCCGGATCGCTGGGCGCCTTTCGCGGCGGAGTGCGGGAAGTTCGTCCCTCCGCCTCCACCCCGCGTGTCGCCACCTCCGGCGGGGGAGCTTCAACTGGCTGCGCGGGCCTTGCGCCCCCCGCGCACGGCCGAGGTGCGCTGCGACGAGGTGGGCGCGCCGCTGCTGGTCATCGGCGAAGGAGCGCTGGGCGGCCGGGTGGTGGCGAGCGCCGGGCCTTGGCGCACGGTGGCCGAGTGGTGGACGGAGGGGCCCATCGCGCTGGACGCCTGGGACCTGGAGCTGGCCGGAGGGCTGCTCATCCGCGCGGCCCGCGAGCTGCACACGGGGGAATGGCGCATCGAGGCGGTCTATGACTGAAGGTGTCCCATGAAGCGTCCTTCGCGCGAGGAGCGCAGGGCGCACGCCAAGCGCGAGATCGCCAGCGGCGATCCGCGCAAGTCGCACGCGGACTGCCCCATCGAGGCCGCCATCGAAGCCCGCCGCCCGCCGGAGGCGCGGCTCTCGCCGTTTCCGCAGGACGACCTGGTGGAGACGCCGGCGCCGCGGCCGTCTCTGGTGCCATTCGGTTCTTCGACTCTTCAGCTCTCCGACTCTCCAACTCTTCGGTTCTCCAACCCTCCGACCGACTACGTCGAGCTACACGCCCAGAGCGCCTTCTCCTTCCTCCGCGCATCCTCGCTCCCCGAAGACCTGGCCCACGCCGCCGCCGCCGCGGGCCATGCCGTCTTCGGCCTCGCCGACGCGGGCGGCTTCTATGGCACGCCGCGCTTCCACACCGCCGCGCGCCGCGAAGGGGTGCGGCCGCTGGTGGGCGCGGAGCTGGCGGTGGACGGCGGCGGCAGCGTGGCGCTGCTCTGCGAGGACCGCCGCGGCTATCAGAACCTCTGCCGCCTCCTCACGCTGGGCCATGCCCGAAGCGGGAAGGAGGAATGCCGGGTCACCCCTGCCGAGCTGGCCGACTTCCGTGGCGGCCTGGTCGCGCTCAGCGGCGGCGCGCCAAAAGAGCTGGCGCTGCTGGCCGATCACCTCGGCGCCGAGCGGCTCTTCGCCGAGGTGCATCGCCACCTCGACCCCGAGGAGGAGCGCGAAAACCGGCGACGCATCGACGCCGCCCGCGCCCGCGGGCTGCGCCTCGTGGCCGGCTCCGGCGTGCGCCACGCCACTGCCCAGGGCAAGCCGCTCTTCGACGCGCTCACCTGCATCCGCCTCAAGACCACGCTGGATGCCGCGGGCCGCCGCCTGTCGCGCAACGCCGAACGCCACGTCCGCCCGCCGCACGAGATGGCCGCGCTCTTCCGCGACCTGCCCGACGCGGTGCGCGCCACCCGCGAGATCGCCGAGCGCTGCGCCTATACGCTGGACGACCTGGGCTACGAGCTGCCCGAGCCGCAGTTCCTCCACGACTCCTCGCTGGACGGCGAGCTGTGGCACCGCGCCATGGACGGAGCGCGCGCCCGCTACGGCGGCCCTTCCAGCCCGCGCTGGCCCAGGGCCATCGCGCAGATCGAGCGCGAGCTGTCCTTGATCGCCAAGCTGGGGCTGGCCGGCTACTTCCTCATCGTCCACGACATGGTGCTGTTCTGTGGGCAGGAGAACGTGTTGGTGCAGGGGCGCGGGTCGGCGGCCAACAGCGCCGTCTGCTATGCGCTCGGCATCACCGCCGTCGATCCGGTGGGCATGAATTTGTTGTTCGAGCGCTTCCTCTCCGAGGAGCGCACCGACGCAACCGGCCACAAGGCGTGGCCCGACATCGACCTCGACCTGCCCAGCGGCGACCAGCGCGAGAAGGTCATCCAGCACGTCTACCAGCGCTACGGCACTTGCGGCGCTGCCATGACCGCCAACGTGATCACCTACCGCGCGCGCTCGGCGTCGCGCGAGATCGGCAAGGTGCTGGGGTTGCCGCAGGAGGAATTGGACCGTCTGGCGAAGCTCTTGCCGCAGTTCGAGTTCGTAACCGACTTCGACTCGCTGCAGAACCGGGCCAAGGAGGCGGGCCTGGCCACGGGCGATCGGCGCGTGTCGCTGTACTTGCAACTCTGCCAGCAGATCGCCGGGCTGCCGCGGCACCTGGGCCAGCACTCCGGCGGGATGATCATCGCGCGCGGGAGGCTCGACGAGATCGTGCCGCTGGAGCCGGCCAGCATGCCGGGCCGGATGGTGGTGCAGTGGGACAAGGACGACTGCGCCGACCTGGGAATCATCAAGATCGACCTGCTCGGGCTGGGGATGATGGCGGTGCTGGAGCAGGCCCTGCCGCTGGTGCGGGCGCACGAGGGCGTCGAGCTGGATCTGGCGCAGCTCCCCGAGAACGACCCCGGCGTCTACCGGCTCTTGCAGACCGCCGACACGGTGGGCGTGTTCCAGGTGGAGTCGCGCGCGCAGATGGCCACGCTGCCGCGGATGAAGCCCGACCACTTCTACGACATCGTGGTGGAGGTGGCGATCATCCGGCCCGGACCCATCGTCGGGCAGATGGTGAATCCGTATCTGGAGCGGCGGGCGGGGCGGCAGGAGGTGGCCTATCCGCATCCTTCGCTCAAGCCGGTGCTGGAGCGGACGCTGGGCGTGCCGCTCTTCCAGGAGCAGTTGATGCGCATCGCGATGGTGGCGGCGAACTTCACGGGCGGCGAGGCCGACGAGCTGCGCCGGGCCATGGGCAGCAAGCGCAGCGTGGAGCGGATGAAGCGCATCGAGGAGCGGCTGCGCGCGGGGATGACCGCCAACGGCATCCTGCCCAGGGCGCAGGACGAGATCGTGCAGGGCATCACCTCCTTCGCCCTCTACGGCTTTCCCGAGAGCCACGCGGCCTCGTTCGCGCTGATCGTCTACGCCAGCGCGTACTTGAAAGTGCACCATCCGCACGCCTTCTACGCGGCCATGCTCAACTGCTGGCCGATGGGCTTCTACAGCCCGGCCACGCTGGTGAAGGACGCCCAGCGGCGCGGCGTGAGGATCAAGGCCATCGACGTGGCGCGCAGCGACTGGCTGTGCACGCTGGAGCGGGAAGGGCCGGAGGAAGAGCTGCGGCTGCGGCTGGGGCTGCGGTACGCGCGCGGGCTGCGAGAGGGCGTGGGTAAGCGCATCGTCGAGGAGCGGGGACGGGGGCCATTCGCGAGCATCGCCGACCTGGCAGCGCGCGCGGGGCTGCGCAGGGACGAGCTGTCGGCGTTGGCGGAGATGGGGGCGCTGGCGTCGGTGCCGGTGCGGCCTGGTGGGGAGCTGCCGACGAGGAGGGCGGCGCTGTGGCAGGCGGAGGCTGCGGCGAGGAGGGCAGGGTTGTTTGCGCGGGTGGAGCCGCGCGAAGACGACATCGACGACCAGGGCCACGTCGCCGTCGCCGTCAACGATCACGTCGACGTCGGCGTCCTGGCTCACGTCAATGCGCATCCGCGCGTTCATGCCATCCGGTCGCTGCGTGCGTTCGGCGAAGAGGCGCGTGCCTCCAGTGTGCCGGCGCCGGCTGAGGTGCCGGCAGACCGGGCGCGCAGCCCGCTACCAGAGATGGGGTTGCGCGACCGCATCGCCGCCGACCTGCGCGGGACGGGCATGACGGTGGGGCCGCATCCGGTGGCGCTGGAACGCGACAAGCTGCGGGCGATGGGCGTGCACGCCGCCGCAGAGCTTCCCCAGCTGCGCGGCGGCCGCATCGTGCGCGCCGGCGGTCTCTGCATCGTCCGCCAGCGTCCCGGCACCGCCAAGGGATTCGTCTTCCTCAGCCTGGAGGACGAGACGGGCATCTCCAACATCGTCATCGATCCCCCCACCTTCGAGGCAAACCGCCTCCCCATCCTGGCCAGCTCGCTCCTGGTGGTGGAAGGCCGGCTGGAGAAGTCCGACGGCGTCACCAGCGTGAAGGGCCACCGCTTCTGGGGGTTGCGCGAAGCGCTGGCGGAGCACGTGCAATCGCGGGACTTTCACTGATCCCGTAAGGCCATCATCCTCCGGCTGACTCAGCTCAAAACCTTGTGCAGCTCGATGGCTGGATCGAGTGCAGCCAGATCGCGCGGATCGCCGGTGACGACCGGGCACGCACGGAGGCAATCGCTCAGTGATAGTCGTCCTCCCTCTGGTGCCGCACCGCGAGGATGGTCACGGTGCGCGAATTCTCGATCTCGAACAGGACCACGTAACCTGCGCTCCCGAACGGCACCAGCAACTCGCGAAGAAGCGGGTCGTTTGCGACCTCGTTCTTTCGGCAGGTGAAGGGAAGAGTCGTGAGCACCCGCAGCGCCGCGCGCAGGGCCTTGATCGCTCGCCGAGACGCGGTCTGATCACGCTCGGCCAGGAAGGTCTGGAGCTGTAGCAAGTCGCGTTCCGCTCCCCGGGCCAGGCGGACCCGGTACCGCCTCATCGAGACGCCTTCCTCCGCACGTGTGGTTTGAGCATCCGTTCCAGCTTCACCAAGGTTTGCTCGGGCGAGACGTAGTCAGCGGTTCGACGCGCTTCCTCACGATGCGCCAGTCCCCGGTTGAGGAACTCGACATCGGCCCTCCTCCGCGCGACGTTGCGTTGCACAGCCTCGGCAACAAACCCGGAAAGAGACTCTCCCGGACGAAGGACTGCCTCCGCGCTCTTCCTCAGGCCGGGCTCCACTCGCAGAGTGGGCAGGGTAGCGGTTTTCATCGAATCTCCATGCGACGCATTTGTGTCGCACCCTACTCATTGCACGCGGGATGCGCAACCGGAGGCGGCGCTGGTGCGGCGGCGAATGCGGTCATCGCGCGGTGTCCGCTTGCGTGAACGGAATCCTTGCGCTACACACTGAACCACATGGTTCAGTATTCGCGAGCCCATCTCGACGCCTCGTTCGCCGCCCTCTCCGACGCCACCCGGCGCGGAGTTCTGGAGCAGCTCGGACGCGCCGAAGCTTCCATCACCGACCTCGCCGGGAAGTTCCACATGACCCTCACGGGCATGAAGAAGCACGTCGGCGTCCTGGAGCATGCGGGCCTGGTCACCACCAGGAAGGTCGGCCGCGTGCGGACCTGCAGGCTCGGTCCGCGCAGCCTTGCGGAAGAGACGGCCTGGATCGAGGGGTACCGCCAGCTCTGGGCCGCACGTTTCGACGAGCTGGACGAGATCGTCGAGGAACTCAAACAAAAGGAGAAGCACCGATGAAGAATCCCACGACGACGGAGCGGACGTCCGATCGCGAGCTGGCCGTCACGAGAACCTTCAACGCGCCGGCGCGCATCGTGTTCGAGGCGTGGACCCGGCCCGAGCTGCTCAAACGGTGGTGGTCACCGAAGTCGTTTGGCATCACCTTCGTTTCCTGCGAGGCCGATGCTCGCACGGGAGGCAGGTACCGCTTCGTCTTCAGTCACCCGGCTGCCCCACAGCCGATGGAGTTCTTCGGCAGGTACCTCGAAGTGACGCCGCACTCGCGCCTCGTCTGGACCAATGAGGAATCGGGTGACGCCGGCCAGGTCACGACGGTCACGTTCGAAGAGAAGGGTGGGCAGACGCGGGTCGTCATGCGCGACCTCTATCGCTCGAAGGAAGCTCTCGATGCCGCCATCGCCTCCGGGAGCACGGGTGGGACGGGCGAGACGTTCGAGCAACTGGACGAACTGCTTGGGGGCGGTAGCGTTGGCGCTTGATCACTGCGCTGACGTACCTCCTCTGCTGCCAGCTCGCAGGCGAGGCCGCGGCCCGGCTCCTCGGAGTAGTCGCTATTTGAGGGCCGAAACCGGCACCTTGAGAATGCGCCCGGTATGCGGTTGCAAGAGCTCCGGGTCGCAGCCGAGGCCGAAGTAGAAGTCGCCATCGAGCAGCTCGAACGAGCGCGCGAAGGTCTGCGCGTCGAAGAAGCAGACCTCGCTGAAGTTGACCAGATCCCGCGTGGCGAACACGTGCACCCGGGTGGACCTCGCTCCCGGCTGCGTCACGCCCAGCGCGTAGAGCACGTCGTCGTGCACCAGCAGATCGCGGGGCAGGGCGCCGCCGGGCAGGGGCAGCGCCCGGGCGGAGTCGACGCTCGCGGCGTGGAACAGCCCGAGCGGCGCCCAGTCGTGGTCGATGATCTTGTCGCCGGCGACGTACACGACCTGGTTGCGGAACGGCACGCACCGCGCGGCGAAGACCTCCTTCAGCTCGGAGATGCCCGGGAAGAAGCGGACGTTCATCTCGGCGAAGTCGCCCTTCCCGTCGTACCGGTAGATCCGGCCGCCGTTGGTCGAGGCGTAGAGGCGCGGGCCGGTGTCGTCTTCGAGCGAGAACAGGGTCCGCGTGCGACTGAACGGGAGCGGCTTGGTGAGGGCCTCCTTCCAGGTCCTTCCCCGGTCGTTCGAGCGCGCCACCATTCCGCCCGCGACGGTGGCGATGGCCGCGAACAGCTCGCCGCCGAAGTCGAACACGTCGTACACGTGGATGCCGTTGAAGATGGAGTTCAGCGTCGCCCACTTCTCCCCCGACTTGTGGTGGACGTTGCCCGCGCCCCAGTCGGCCGGGAAGGCCACCGCCGTCTTCAAGAGGCGCTCGAGGTGCTGGAGCTTGCCCTCCCCCTTCACCCGGTTGTCGTTGCGGGCGACCACCCGGTTGTCGTGTCCCGGGATCCACAGCCCATCGGAGAGGACGCGGAAGACATCGACCTGCTCGTCGGGGACGACGTATTCCACCTTGAACTCACCGCTGCGCGGGTCGAGCGCCCACAGGTCCACCGGTCCCGCGTTGGCGGCCGGCGGAGGGTTGTTGCTGTTGCCGCTGGCGACGTAGATCTTCCCCTCGAAGGCGCGCAGGCTCCAGGGATTGCGCGCGTAGACCCATTCGCCCGAAGGCCAGCGCTTCTCCGTGGGATTGCCGAGCGTCTCCACGGCCGAGGTCACGTCCTTGCCGGCCTCGATGATCCGCGCCCTGCCGGCGTTGGCATCGTGCTGCGGCCGGACCACCACCTCGTCCACGTAGCGCCAGAGCGCCGGCGCGCCCCTCAGCTTCGCGTGCAAGGCGAGCGGGGACGAATTGGTGGCGTGCAGGTCGAGGCCGTCCGGCATCTGCACCTCCGACGAGGTCATCCGCGGCGCCTTCGAAAGCTGCCTGGCCACCACCGCGGCCTGGTAGACGGCAATGGCGAATTGCGAGCAGAACATCTTCTCGATGGGAAGCGGGCCGCCTTCGCGTCCAGACTCCTGCCCGAACACCAGCGCCTCGCCGCGCGCTCTCGGGCCGAAGCTCGCCAGGTGGAACGGCACCAGCGCCGGGACGAGGTACTTCATCCGGCCGGTGGCCCAGGCCTTCGACACCTTCACCGCCGCATCCGCCAGCGCGCGATCCTGGCAGCGGTAGACGCGGAAGTAGAAGCCGGCATGGTCGTCGATGCTGCGGGTGGCGACGCAGGCGGTGCTCAGGTCGCCGCCGTGCGCCTCGGCGGTGCGGCCCTGGCCGATGTAGACGGCGACGTGAAAGCAGGTCGGGTCGCCCTTCTTGATGCCTTGGTGGAACAGGCCGGAGAGCTTCTTCACCGCTCTTTCGCCCGCCTGGATGACCTTCTCGGTGAAGGTGATCTTCTCGGCCGCGAACTTGACCAGGACGTCGCCGGGCTGGAGCACGTCGTCGGCGTTGAGCGCATCGAGCACGCCATGGTCCGAGCGCGTCTGGTTGTCGGCGCGAAGCTCGAGTTGGAGGGCGACCAGGGTCGACTTCCCGCGGGCGAGTGAGACTTCGACGGCGCTCGCGGTCGCCCAGCGCCCGTTCTCCGCCTCGGCGGAGACGAAGCAGGATCGCGGTTCGTGGCCCGTGAGGAGGGCCTCGCTCGGGGACTCGCCGCTCTTGCCGACGAGAGCGTGCCGGACGACGAGATTGCTCCCGGCGCCGTCCTTCTCCTCCGCGATCGAGATCCGGATCTTGCCCACTTCCCCGATCGCCTCCGCCTGCGCGCTCGAGACTTTCGCCTGGGCGGAGAGGGTCCACTTGAGCGGACAGTCTTCGACCACCGGGATGCCGCCGCTCACGACGCCGCCCTCCCGGCGGCCGCGAGATCGGCGCGCACTTCCTCGACCAGCAGCAACAGGCGCGTGCGCGCGCCGAGGTCGAAGTCCTTCAACCTCTCCCGCGCCCACTCGAAGCGCGGATCGGGATTGGTGTCGAAGTCGCGCCCGAGCAGGTACATGAGATCCAGCCAGGCGAACACGGTCTCCTCGGAATCGAACCGGTACGCGGCGCGCTTCTCCAATGCGGTCTCGACGGATCGGATGACCGCGGCGTCGCCCAGCGCCGCGCAGGCTGCGGCGTATTGGCGGCGCAGATAGGCCACCGCGCGGCCGGCGAGCTGGCGCTCGAGGTCGGCATGGAAGGCGGCGAGTTGCTCGTCGCGGATCGTCCACAGGTTCAAAGACGGAGGTGGCGCGGGCCTCGCGTTCGCCGGGCGGAAGACCCGCGCCGGGCCGCCGTCCTCGGACTCCGCGATCAGGGAGGTGATGGGCCCGAAGAACGTCGCGTTCTCGGCGGGCTCGCAGCTGGGAAGGTACACGCGCAGCACGCGCGGATCGTAGTAGCGGAAGGCGAGGATCCGTCCTTGCGCGGTGCGGACGCGAAGGAAGCGGCGCAGGTGGCGGCGCAACTCCCGCGAGGGCGCCTGGGAGGTGAAGAGGATTCCCCAGGATCGGCCCCAGCCGCGGGCGAGGAATTCCTCGATGCGGGCGTCGCCGGGAATGACCCGGAGGAGCCACGGCGCGGCGTCCTCGATGGCCGGCGGAAGCCTCCCGCGGTACAGGCACCATCTCGGCGCGCGCGTGTCGAAGATCCATCGGCGGAT
>DASRTX010000542.1:0-2502 GCA_035655715.1 Myxococcales bacterium
CGGAGGCGCGCTTCACCTGCTCCGCCTGCGGCACGTCCTGCCGCACCATCAACCTGGGCCCGCTCTTCCCGGCGGACGTCGATCGCCTGCTGGCGCTGGACTGGAACGGCACCGGCCACGATCCGGCGCGGTTCTTCGTCGACCGCGACGGCAACCCGGTGGACGACGAACGGGTGGCGGCCCGGCGCGATCTCTACCTGCGCCGCGAGAACGACGGCTGCCAGTTCCTGCGCGCCGACAACCTGTGCGGCGTGCACGCGCGCTTCGGCATGGAGGCGAAGCCCTACATGTGCCGCGCCTTCCCGGTGCAGTTTCGCGCCTCGCCGGCGGGAATCGTGGTCGGCACGCGGCTGGGCGAGTGCATGCGCGCCGAGGCGGGGCTGCAAGGCCCGGAGATCGCGCAGGACCTCGAGGCCATCCGCGCTCTCTGGAACGAGTGTCCCCTCGTCTCCCTTCTGCCGCCCCTGGTGTGGCTGGTGGAGGGCGCGCTGGTGACCTGGGACGAATACGAGTCGCTCGAGCGCGCGCTGCTCGAGGCTACGCCCGAGGGGAGCGGAGGGCGCCATGGCGCGGGGCTCGCGCTGCTTCTGCGCGCGGTCGACGCCGTGGCGCGTCGCGCGGGAGTGCCGCTGCCCGAACCGTGCTCCAAAGGCGACCTCGCGAAGCTGCGCGACCAGATGCTCGAGGAGGACCCGCCGCCGGGCCCATTGCCGATGGCGCGCACCGCCGCGACCGGACTCGACGATGCGGCGCTCCGGCTGGAGGAGCGGATGGCGCGGCTCCGGCTCTTCAGCAAGGACGCCTTCCAGCACTCGACCGTGCTGGCGGGGATCTCGCATCTCGCCGTCTCCGCCTGGCTGTCCCGCGAGCGCGCGATGGCACTCGCGGCGGGCGAAGCACCGCTTGCCCGGCCGGGACACCTGAACGAGGCCGTGAAGGAGTTGACGGCGGGCCCGCTGCGCAATCGCATCCGGGAGATGGGCCTCGACGTCGTCGCCGTCGCCTCCGCCCTCGCCCGGACTTGATCGGCTTTTCGGGGTTGCCGCCGCGCCCGCGATGATCCAGAGTCGCGGACCTACGCGTTGGGGCGTCGCCAAACGGTAAGGCAGCAGGCTCTGACCCTGCCATTTGTAGGTTCGATTCCTACCGCCCCAGCCAATCTTCTCTCGAGCCCTTCGTGACCGAGGCAGCCCGGCCCAGCAACTTCATCCGCCAGATCGTCGAATCGGACCTCGCCTCCGGCAAGCACAAGCAGGTCGTCACCCGCTTCCCGCCGGAGCCAAACGGCTACCTGCACATCGGGCACGCCAAGTCCATCTGCCTCAACTTCGGCATCGCGCGCGACTACGGCGGGCGCTGTCATCTGAGGATGGACGACACCAATCCGGCCAAGGAAGAGGAGGAGTACGTCCACGCCATCCGCGACGACGTGCGCTGGCTGGGATTCGACTGGGGCGAGCACCAGTATCACGCAGCCGACTACTTCGGGCGGCTCTACGAGTGGGCGGAGAAGCTGGTCCGCGACGGCAAGGCCTACGTCGACGACCAGAGCGCCGAGGAGGTGCGCCGCACGCGCGGGACGCTGACCGCCCCGGGCACGCCCTCGCCGTTCCGCGACCGCTCGCCCGCCGAGAACCTCGATCTGTTGCGGCGCATGCGCGCGGGCGAATTCGCCGACGGTTCGCGCACCCTGCGCGCGAAGATCGACATGTCCTCGCCGAACATCAACCTGCGCGACCCGGTGATGTACCGCATCCGGCGCGAGCACCACGATCGCACCGGCGACGCGTGGTGCATGTACCCGACGTACGACTGGGCGCATGGGCAGTCCGACGCCATCGAGGGCGTCACGCACTCGCTCTGCACGCTGGAGTTCGAGGCCCACCGGCCGCTCTACGACTGGTTCCTTGAACAGATCGGGGTCGAGCACCGGCCGCGCCAGATCGAGTTCGCGCGCCTCAACCTCACCTTCACGGTGATGAGCAAGCGGCTCCTCGGCACGCTGGTGCAGGAGGGGCACGTCTCGGCCTGGGATGACCCGCGCATGCCTACCATCGCCGGCCTGCGCAGGCGCGGCTACACGCCGGAGGCCATCCGCCTCTTCTGCGATCGCATCGGCGTGGCCAAGGCCGACAGCACCGTCGAGGTGGAGCTGCTCGAGAACACCCTGCGCGAGCTGCTCAACGCCTCGGCTCCGCGGGCGCTGTGCGTGCACCGCCCGCTGCGCGTCACGGTCGAGAACTGGGACGAGGGCAAGGTGGACGAGATCGAAGCCCCGTTCCTGCCCGATGCGCCTGGCACGCGCAAGCTGCCCTTCACGCGCGAGCTGTTCATCGAGCGCGACGACTTCCTCGAGGTGCCCATCAAGGGGTGGAAGCGCCTCTCGCCGGGCAAGGAAGTGCGCCTGCGGCACGCCTATGTCCTGCGCTGCACCGCCGTGGAGAAGGATGCAGCCGGCGAGGTCACCGGCCTGCGCGGCACCATCGATCCCGAGACGCGCTC
>DASRTX010000543.1:0-14871 GCA_035655715.1 Myxococcales bacterium
GCCGACCGCGGCCACACCGCCGATCACGGTGAGCAAGACGAGCAGGATCCAGATCACGCGCCGACTATGAACGAGGCCCGCCGCTCGACGCAATGTGGTGTGGCGATCGATGAAGCTGGGCCCGAAACGTAGTACGAAGAGACTCGATCCCAGCATGCCGACGATGAACATCATCGAAGCCGTGCGCGATGCGTTGCGCACGCAGATGCGTGTGGATCGCCGCGTGGTGGTGCTCGGTGAAGACATCGGCAAGTTCGGCGGCGTGTTCCGCGCGACCAGTGGGCTGTACGAGGAGTTTGGCGCCGACCGCGTGATCGACACGCCGCTCGCCGAGGCCGGCATCATCGGCACCGCGATCGGCATGGCGCTCTACGGCCTGCGCCCGGTGCCGGAGATCCAGTTCTCCGACTTCATCTTCCCGGCCTTCGACCAGATCGTGAACGAGCTGGCGAAATTGCGATACCGCAGCGGCGGACAGTACGGGGCGCCGGTGGTCATCCGCACGCCGGTGGGCGGCGGCATCAAGGGCGGCCATTACCACTCGCAGTCGCCGGAGGCGCTCTTCATCCACACGCCTGGACTTCAAGTGATCTGCCCCTCCAACCCGGTGGACGCCAAGGGCCTGTTGATCGCAGCCATCCGCCAGGACGATCCGGTCATCTTCATGGAGCCCAAGCGCGTCTATCGCGCTGCGCGCGGCGAGGTGCCGGAGGGCGAGTACACCGTGCCCATCGGCGAGGCCAAGGTGGTTCGTGAAGGCCGCGCCATGACGGTGATCGCCTGGGGCGCGATGTTTCACGAGGCCAAGGCGGCGGTGGAGCAGGCGCCCGAGTTGGACGCGGAGCTGATCGACCTGCGCACGCTCTGGCCGCTGGACATCGAGGCGGTCGCGGGCAGCGTGCGCAAGACGGGGCGCTGCGCCATCGTGCAGGAAGCGCCGCGGACGTGCGGTTTCGCCGCCGAGATCTCCGCCCTGGTGCAGGAGCGCTGCTTCACTTCGCTGGAGGCGCCGGTCTGCCGCGTCACCGGCTGGGACGTGCCCTTCCCGTACACGCTGGAGAACGACTACCTCCCGCTCGCACCGCGCATCCTCAAGTCGCTGCGCGAGCTGAAAGCATACGAGGCCTGATATGGCCCAGTTCGAGTTCAAGCTGCCGGACATCGGCGAAGGCGTGGTGGAGGGCGAGATCGTCAAGTGGCTGGTGAAGCCCGGCGATCAGATCGTGGAGGACCAGCCGCTGGTGGAGGTGATGACCGACAAGGCCACCGTCACCATCCCCAGCCCGCGCCGCGGGAAGGTGATGCAGATCTTCGGCAAGGAAGGGGACATCGTCAAGGTGCACGGAACGCTCGTCGTGCTCGAGCTCGAAGGCGGCGGCGCGGCGCAGGCGGCGCCGTCCACCGGCGTCCCGGCGCAGGCCGCGCCCAGCCTTCCCGCGCAGCAGGCCGGCCAGCCGGCGCCGCTGCAGACCGCGCACGCGCCGCAACCGCAAGCCTCGATGCACGCTGCCTCCGGCGGCAACGGCGATTTCCGGAAGATCCTGGCCACGCCGGTGACGCGGCGGATGGCCCGGGAGATGGGCGTGGATCTCGCCTCGCTCCAGGGCACCGGGCCGCAGGGGCGCGTGATGAAGGCGGACGTGCTGGCGCACACCGGGAACACGGCGCGTCCGACACCCGAGAAGGCCCCGCCGCCGCGCGCCGAGGCGCTGGCGGCCGACGAGGTGCGCCCTCTGCGCGGCCTGCGCAAGAGCATTTTCAGGAATATGGTGCAGAGCCACACCTACGTGGTGCCCTTCACCTTCGTGGAGGAGTGCGACACTGCCGCGCTGACGGCGCTGCGCGAGCGCGTCAACGCCGAGCTCTCCCGGCGGGGCGAGGCGAAGCTCAGCTACCTGCCCTTCATCGCCAAGGCGCTGCTCCATGGGTTCGCGAAGCATCCCGAGCTGAACGCGGTGATGGACGAGGAGAAGCAGGCGCTGTTGCTGAAGAAGGACGTCAACGTGGGCTTCGGCGCGGCCACCGAGGCGGGGCTCACCGTCTTCGTGGTCAAGGACGTGCGCGGCAAGTCCATCCGCGAGATCGGCGCGGAGATCGATCGGCTGGGGAAGGCGGCGCGCGATCAGAGGCTGCAACTCCAAGATTTGCAGGGCTCGACCTTCACCGTCACCTCGCTGGGCAAGGACGGCGGCCTTCTGGCCACGCCGGTGGTGAAGCATCCCGAAGTGGCCATCCTCGGCATCCACAAGATCAAGGAGTGGGCGAAGCCTGTGCGGCGACCCGACGGCAGCGTCGGCGTGGAGATCGCCGAGCACATGAACCTCTCCTGCTCCTTCGACCACCGCGTCATCGACGGCCACATCGGCGCGGCGTTCCTCTACGAAGTCATCCGCGCCCTGGAAGCGCCGGAGCTGCTGCTCATCGACTGACGCCCATTAGACCAAGGTCCCCTAGATGGGGAGGGCGCCCGTGGATCACACTTCGCGGCCCTCACCCCGACCTCGAGGTCTCGTGATGCGACGACTGATGCTGGTCCTGGCAGCCCTGCTCCCTGCGACGACGCAGGCCCAGACCACGGACAAGGCGCTCCAGCGGATCCGCGACACCAAGACGATCACCGTCGTCTATCGCACCGATGCCCTGCCGTTCTCTTACGAGGACGCCGGGAAGCAGCCGGCCGGGTACACCATCGACCTCTGCAAGCGCGTCGTCGCCAGCCTCGAGCAGCAGCTCAAGATCCAGCCCCTCGCCATCAAGTGGGTTCCTGCCGACGTGCAGACCCGGCTCGACCGTATCCGCAAGGGCGAGGCGGAGATGGAGTGCGGGACCACCACCGCCACCCTCGCGCGCATGGAACAGGTGGACTTCTCCAATCCGGTGTGGGTCGACGTGACCGGCGTGGTGGTCCGCAAATCGCTCGGCGCGCGGTCGGTTGGAAACCTCGCCGGCAAGAGCATCGCGGTGGTCGCGGGCACCCCGAACCAGCGGGCGTTGGAAGACTCGCTGAAGAAGGGGCTGGTGAACGCCAAGGTCGTGCCGACCAAGAACTACGAGGAGGCCATCGCGCTGCTGGAGGGTGGAAAAGCCGACGCGCTGGCGGCCGGCAAGACGATGCTGATGGGGATGGGGCTCAAGCTCAAAGATCGTGCCGACTACGATCTGCTCAACGAGGACATCGGATACATCCCCTACGCCATCGTCCTTCCGTTGGGGGCCAGCGGCCTGCGTCTGGCGGTGAACCGCGCGCTCTCGCAGATCTACGACAGCGACGCCATCGGCGACGTCTTCCGCGCCACCTTCGGCCCCACCGCGAAACCGAGCATGGCGCTGGCGATCATGTACCGGCTCAACGTCTATCCGGAGTGACCGCGGCTAACCCGCGTTGAACATCGAGCGGTGCACCAGCCAGGAGCCGTCGGGCTGCCGCTTCAGGACGCGCATCACCTTGACCTGCGAGCGCTGGACCTCGCCGCCCGCGCGGGGGCGCTCGGCGCCGCGGATGAAGCCCCACTCGATGGCGGTGTCGCCGAGGATCTCCAGCTCCTCGAACACCTCCTCGTACTCCAGGATCTCCATCTTCCGTTGGTACTCCAACATCCGCTCCAGCTGGGCGCGGATCACCGCCTTTCCGCGCGCCGGCGGCAAGCCCGGCGGGAGCGCGATGCAGTCGTCCGTCCAGAGCGCCGCCAGCTGGTCCGCATCCTGCGCCTTGGACGCGGCGACGTCCCTGCGCCGCAGCTCCTCGATGGCCTCGCGGTCGGTCACCGCGCGACCCCGGCGCGCTGCAACTCCGCTTCCAGCCGTCCCGCCAGCGCGAGCGTCCACATCTTCCAGTCCGCCCGCAGGCTCCAGAGCGGGTACTTGAAGGTCGCGGGCCGGTTGTGCTCGACGAAAAAATGGCCCACCCAGGCGAACGCGTAGCCACACACCACCGCGGCGAGGATCATCCACGGCCGGTGCAGCGCCAGCGCGGCGAGCAGCAGCAGAACCGACAGGGTGGTGCCGGCGAAGTGCAGCCTCCGCGTCAGGGGCTGCGCGTGCTCGCGCAGGTAGAACGGCCAGAACTCGGCGAAGGTCCGCATCGCGCGACTGTAGCAAATCGGCACTTCCGGGCGCGCGCCGGGGTGCACAGCGTGCGCGCATGTCCATCCCGGTCCTGCACCTCGTATCGCGCTTCTGGGTGGGCGGCTCCGAGCGCCAGTTCATCGAGCGGCTGCGCGCGCATCCGCAAGGCTTCACGCCGCATGTCGCCTGCCTCGAGCTGTCGGGCGGAAACCTCGACGAGTTCCTCGCCCTGAAGCTGCCGCCGCCGGAGGTCTTCCCCCTCAACGGCTCGCTGCTCAAAGCAAACACCGTGCGGCAGGTCGCGCGCCTCGCGCGCCTGATCCGCGCGCGCTCCGTCCGGCTGGTTCACGCAAACGAATTCATCAGCAATCTCGTCGGCTTTCTCGCGGCGCGCGCAGCGGGCGTGCCGGTGATCGTCAACCGCGGAGACCTGGGCCACCTGCGAGACGGGTTTGGCGCCTGGCATCGTCGCGTCGAGCGGTGGATCTCGCGCCACGCCGACGCGGTCTGCGCCAACGCGGAAGGCGTGCGCCGCCTCTGCATCGACGCCGAAGGCAGCAGGGAAGAGCGCACCTTCGTGGTCCGCAACGGCCTTGATCTGGAGCGCTTCGACGCCCATGCCTCGCGCGAGCTGCAGGGTCCGCTGCCGCCCGGAGAGCCGCTCGTCGCAGTCGTGGCGAACCTCTGGCCGGTGAAGGGTCACCGCACGCTGATCGAGGCGATCGCGCGCGTCCACGCCCGGCTACCCCAGGCCCGGTTCGCGCTGATCGGCGACGGTCCGGAACGGCAGGAGCTGGAAAGACGCATCGCCGAGCTGGGGATCGGGAGCGCGGTGGCGCTGCTGGGCACGCGCTACGACGTTCCCGCCATCCTGCGCCGCTGCCACGCGGCGTGTCTTCCGTCGCTGGCCGAAGGCCTGCCGAACGCGGTGATGGAAGCGATGGCTGCTGGTCTTCCGGTAGTTGCGACGGCCGTGGGCGGCACGCCGGAGCTGGTGACGCCGCACGAGACCGGGCTGCTCGCACCGGCCGGCGACGCCGAAGCGTTGGGAACCATGCTTGTTCAGCTCCTGCGCGATCCGCAGGGTGCCGCGGCGATGGGAAGACGCGGCCGGAAGCGGATCGCCAGCGAGTTTTCGCTCGCGCGGCTGGCCGCGGCTCACGAACAGATGTACCGGGCGGTGCTCCTCAATCGCGTCGCGGACGCTCCGGCAGTTGGCGAGCAGGCGCTTCGTCCCTAGATCGCTCCTCAGGGAGGGGTGGGATGGCGGAGCCGGTTGTCCGACAAGTCGTAAAGCGAACGAAAGAGCAGGGGTTCTCGGACGAAGTTCTCTTTCTCACCGATGCACCGGTTCCCGGCAGGCCGGCCCCGCGGCCGTCCGACGAGATCTGGACGGAGACCGTCACCGGCTGGTCGCGCCTGGAAGCACTGCAGGGCGCATGGCAGGACCTGGCCGCCAGCGCCGCCGAGCCCAATCCCTTCTACGAGCCCTGGATGCTGCTCCCGGCGCTGCGCTCGTTTGCGGCGGGAGCGCGCGTCGAAGTGCTGCTGGTGTTTCGCGGGCCCTCCCAGCTTTGCGGCCTCTTTCCGGTGCTCCATCGCCGCGGCCGCGCCGAGCTCTGGCGCCATCCTTACTGCTACCTGAGCGCCCCGCTCGTCCGGCAGGGCTGCGAAGGAGCCGTCCTCGCTGCCTGGCTCGATGCTCTCGCTGCCAAGGCCTCCGTGGTGCGCCTCGAAGACGTGCCCGGCGACGGGCCCATCCGCAAGCACCTGGTGGACGCGCTCCACCAGCGCGGTTGGCCATCGCTGGTGTCCGACGCCTATACCCGCGCCGTCCTGCGCCGCGCGCCCAGCGCCGAGCACTTTCTCGCCCAGGCGCTGGCGGGCAAGCGGCGCAAGGAGCTGCGCCGGCAGCGGGCGCGCCTGTCGGAGTTGGGGCGACTCGCCACCGACGAGCTGGCGCAGGGCGCGGACCCGCTGCCCTGGATCGACGAGTTCCTCGCGCTGGAGGCGGCGGGCTGGAAAGGCCGGGACGGGGTGGCGGCGCTGCCGCACCGGACCTTCATGGCGGACATGGCCAAGGGTGCCGCCCGCCAGGGCCGGTTGCAGATGCTGGCGCTGCGCCTCGACGGCAAGCCGGTGGCGCTGAAGCTCAACCTCTTTGCCGGGGAAGGCGAGAGCGCCTTCGCCTTCAAGATCACCTTCGACGAGTCGTATGCGCGCTTCTCGCCGGGCGTGTTGCTGGAGTTGGACAACGTGGAGCGCGCGCACCAGCTTCCGGCGCTGCGTTGGATGGACTCCTGCGCCGCGCCCAATCGCTTCATGATCAACCACCTCTGGCCCGACCGCCGCGAGATGCAGACCGTGTTCTTCGCCACCGGCAGCAGGCGCGGCGCCCTCACCGTCGCGCTGGTGCCGCTGTTGCACTTCTTCCGTCGCCTGGCGAGGGCCGCGTGACCGGGCAGCTGATCGGCATCGACCGCGACGTCTGCGCGGCGTACTTCGACCGCAAGCCCTTCCACGTGCGGCACGCCCTCTCGGCCCATCCCCTCTTCGCGCTGGAGCGGCTGGTCGAACTGGCCCGGCGCCTGCCCGAACCGTTCGTCGAGTACAACGCGGGCGCGCTTCCGGTGGGCGTGCGGCCTGAAGAGACGCCGCGGACAGGCCTGTCGGCGGCCGAGACGGTCCGGCGGATCGCCGAGTGCGGCTCCTGGATGGTGCTCAAGCGCGTGGAGCAGGATCCGGAGTACGGGACGCTCCTCGATCGCTGCCTCGACGAGGTGGCGGCGCAGGGAGGCGAGACGATTCCGGAGATGAAAGAGCGCCAGGGCTTCATCTTCATCTCCTCGCCCGGCGCGGTCACGCCGTTCCACCTGGACCCGGAGCACAACTTCCTGCTGCAAGTCCGCGGTTCCAAGAGCGTGAGCATGTGGGACCGCGACGACCGCCTGGTGCTCCCCGAGACGGAGTTGGAGACTTTCTACGACGCGTTCGTGCACCGCAACCTGCCCTGGCGCGACGTCTTCCAGACCAGCGCGTGGAAGGTGCCGCTCGAGCCGGGACAGGGGCTGCACTTTCCGGTGGCGGTGCCGCATTGGGTGCAGAACGGACCCGAAGTTTCCCTCTCCTTCAGCATCACCTTCCGCAGCGATGGCTCGGAGCGGCGGGCGCTGGTCTATCGGGCCAACGCCAAGCTGCGCAAGCTGGGCATCTCTCCGCGGCCGCCGGGCCGGTCAATCCTGCTCGACTCGACCAAGCGCGCCGCATTCGGGGCGCTGGCGGAGCTGAAGCGGACCCTGTCGCGCCGCGACGGGCCGGCAAGCTGACCGTTGCGGCAGCGGCGCGGTTCCTCTAGATCTGCGCTCCCATGCAGCCAGCCCAGAAGCTCGAGACACCACCGATCCCGCGCGAGATCCTGCTCCGGCTGTACCGGGAGATGGTCCGCCTGCGCACGCTCGACGAGCGGATGATGACGCTGCAGCGGCAGGGCCGCGTCGGCTTCTACGGCGCCTGCACCGGGCAGGAAGCCGCCACGTTGGCCTCCGCCATCGCGCTGGAGCAGAGCGATTGGATCTTCCCCGCCCTTCGCGAGGGCGGGGCCATGCTGCTGCGCGGCTTTCCGCTGGTGCCCTATCTCTGCCAGGTGTTCGGCAACGCGGGCGACGAGACCAAGGGACGGCAGATGCCCTCGCACATGGCCTCGAAGTCGGTGAACCAGGTGAGCTGGTCCTCCTGCATCGGCACGCAGCTGCCGCAGGCGGTGGGCGCGGCGATGGCGGCGCGGATCAAGGGCGACCGCACTGTGGTGGCGGCCTACATGGGCGACGGCGCCACCAGCGAGGGGGACTTCCACGTGGCGATGAACTTCGCCGGCGTCTTCAAGCCGCCGGTGGTCTTCGTCTGCCAGAACAACCACTGGGCCATCAGCGTGCCCACCGCCAGGCAGACCGCCAGCGAGTCCATCGCCATCAAGGCGACGGCCTACGGATTCGGCGGCGCGAAGGTGGACGGCAACGACGCGGTGGCGGTCTATCGCGCCGTGAAGGAAGCCGTCGATCGCGCGCGCAGCGGCGGCGGGCCCACGCTGGTGGAATGTGAGACGTACCGCATCGGCGCGCACAGCTCGTCGGACGACCCCACGCGCTACCGCGACGAGCGCGAGGTGGAGCAGTGGAAGAAGCGCGATCCGCTGGAGCTGATGCGCTCGCGGCTGTCTGCCTGGGGGCTGTGGACGGCGCGAGAGGAGGACGAGCTGCGGGCCAAGGTGCTGGAGGAAGTGAACGCGGCCATCGCCGAGGCGGAGAAGAAGCCCGACCCGCCGCGCGAATCGCTCTTCGACGACGTCTACCTGAACGCGCCCTGGACGCTGCGCGAGCAGCGGGCGGAGATGCTGGCGGCGCCCGCGGTCCCGCGTCCGGACGCCAAGGCCATCGCAGGACGTTAGGATCCCGGCGTGCGCACGCTCCACCTCCGCCGGCTGGGCCGCGTCGAGTATGACGACGGCCTCGCCATGCAGAAGCTCCTGGTCGAGTCGCGCGCGCAAGGGCTGGTCCCGGACACGCTGCTCCTGCTCGAGCACCCGCGGGTGATCACCCTGGGGCGCGGGGCGAAGGCGGGCAACATCCTCTGGCCCAGCGACGTGCTGGCCGCGCGCGGGTTCGACGTCTACGAGACCGACCGCGGCGGGGACGTCACCTATCACGGCCCCGGCCAGGTCGTGGGCTACCCCATCCTCGACCTCAAGCCCGACCGCAAGGACGTGCGCAAGTACGTGGCCTCGGTGGAAGAGCTGATGATCCGGGTCGCCGCCGAGTACGGCATCGAGGCAGGCCGCGTGGCGGGGCGCACCGGTGTCTGGAACGCCGCCGGCAAGCTCGGCGCCATCGGCGTTCACATCTCGCGCTGGATCACCTCCCACGGCTTCGCCTTCAACGTGCACACCGATCTGGACGACTTCTCCGCCATCGTTCCCTGCGGGATCAGCGACGCGGCGGTGGTCTCGCTGGAGTCGTTGATGGAGGAGGACGTTCCCGCGCTGCACGAGGTGGAGGAGGTCTTCGCCCTCAAGGCCGGCGAGGTGTGGGAAGCGGAGGTCTCGGAGGTCGCGCCCGAGCTGCGCACCGTCAGCGTGACGCTCATTCGCGAGGACGGCAGGGTGTTGTTGCTCAAGCGCACTCCCGAACGCGGGGGCTTCTGGCAGATCCTCACCGGTCGCATCGAGGCGGGCGAGAGCCCGCTGCAGACCGCCACGCGCGAGGTGCATGAGGAGACGGGGTTCTCGCCGCGCCTCGACGCTCTACGCGATCTGGGCTACGCGCATTCCTTCGCGCTCGGGGTCCGCACGCCGCCGCTCTTCGTCCACGAGACGGCCTTTGCCGCGCAGGTGGAGGGCGAGCCGCGCCTCTCCGACGAGCACGAGGCGCACCGCTGGTGCACGCCGGAGGAAGCGCTGCAGCTGCTGCCTTACGCGGGGCTCAAGCGCGCGGTGCGTCTGGCGCTGGCAAGCTGACCACCGGCACCCACAGCGGGAACTGTTCGGGGGCGGCGGCGCGCGGATAGGATGCGGAGCGATGAGCAGCTGGATCAACTTCTCCATCCTCTGGATGCTGACGGGCAGCCCGGTGACCGCCGCCGTGGTGCTGCTGGCCGCCTACGCGCTTGCCGACTGGTACACGTTCGGGTTCTTGCGCGGGCTGGCGCGGGCGATGGCGGACTTCCGGCGCGGCCGCCGCCTGAGGCTCGTGCTGCTGCTCAACCCGCACGACCGCAAGGCCCGCGCGGATCTCGGCGACATCCTCCTTTCGCAGCGGCGCTGGACGCGCGTCCTCGAGGTGGTGAAGCCGCTCGCCGACGAAGACCCGCACGATCTGCGCGCGCTCTTCTTGCTGGGCGTAGCCTGCTTCGCCACCGGCCGCAGCGAGCAGGGCGAGTTGTTCCTGGGAGAGATCCACAAGGCGGATCCCTCCTTCCGCGACGGCGCCGCCGCGCTGGAGCTGGGACGCTGGCGGCTCCGCCTGCGCGACGCGCGCGCGGCGGCCATCCTCGGCGAGTTCGTGCAGGCGCATCCGCACAGCGTGGAGGCGCGCTTTCTCCTCTCGCAGGCGCACCGGCTGGCCGGCGACACCGCCGCGGCGGTGGCGGAGCGGCAGCGCTGCTGGAGGGAATACGAGACGGAGCTGCCCTACCAGCAGCGGCGCGACCGCCGCTGGGCGTGGCGGGCTCGGCCCTCGCGTCCTGCGCTCTATGCGGCCGTTGCCTGCGGGGCGCTGGTGCTGTTCGGGGCCGCGCTGCAAAGCTCGCCAGCGCACCGGCACCTCGCCGCCGACGTGCGATCCACCTCGCCCTAGGCGGTTGGGTCGAGCTCGATCAGGTGTCCGGTGCGCTCGCGCTTGGTGCGCAGGTAGCCGATGTTGTGCGGGTTGGACGGCGCCAGCGAAGGGATGCGACGCCGGACCCGCACGCCTTCCGCCTGCAGCCCGTCGATCTTCAGCGGGTTGTTGGTGATCAGATCGATGGAGTGGACGCCCAGGTGCTTGAGCATCTCCGCGGCGACGTCGTACCGGCGCAGATCGTCCTGGAACCCGAGCGCGCGGTTCGCCTCGTAGGTGTCGGCGCCGCGGGCCTGCAGGGCGTAGGCGCGGATCTTGTTGCCGAGGCCAATGCCGCGGCCTTCCTGGCGCAGGTAGATGACCGCGCCGCGCTCCGAGCGCCCGACCAGTTCGAGCGCGCGCTCCAACTGCTCGCGGCAGTCGCACTTGAGCGAGCCGAGGATCTCGCTGGTGAGGCACTCGCTGTGCACCCGCACCGGCACGCCTTCCTGCCCGCGCACGTCGCCCTTGACGGCCACCACGTGCTCCTTGCCGGTGCCCTTCTCGCGGAAGACCATGGCGCGAAGCAGCCCATGCCGCGTGGGCAGCGGCGCCTCGGAATAGAACTCGACCAGGTTTCTGCTTGCGGGCACGGCGTGCAGGTGAGCGGTCGACAAAGTGGATCCTCCTCGTTGCAGCGATTGGATGCGCCTCTGGCGGTGATGGTTCCCGAGCCGCTCAAAACGCTCACCGCCTGGGACCTTTTGCGGGCGCGCGCATCCAAGTGCTAGGAGACGACCGCATGCACCAGATCGAGGCAGAGTTCACGTTTGCCGCCGCGCACCGGCTGCCGCGCTACCAAGGCAAGTGTTTCAACTTGCACGGTCACAACTATCGCTTCCAGGTGGTGCTGCGCGGCGAACCCGATCCGTACTCCGGCATCTTCGTCGACTTCGGCGACGTGGAGAAGGCGGTCAAGGAGCACGTCCTCGACAAGGTCGATCATACGAACCTGAACGACTTCATCGAGAACCCGACGGCCGAGAACATCGCCACCTGGATGTGGCAGCGGCTGCACGGCAAGCTGCCGGGGCTCGTGGAAGTGCGGCTGTGGGAGATCCCCACCAGCTGCGTGGTGTATCGCGGCCCCGACGGGAAGTGGTGAATGGCGCTGCAGGATCGCAAGGCCCAGCCGCCGGATCGCAAGGCTCTGGCCAAGGCCGTCGAAGATCTGCTGCTCGCCTCGGGCGCGGAGCTGGATACCGAGACGCGGGAGACGCCGGCGCGGGTGGCCAAGGCCTTCGCCGAGGACCTGCTCAACGGCTATGCGCTCGATCCGGTAGAGGCCCTGCGCAGCTCGCTGGTGCCGGCGCCGCGGCGCGGAGAGCTGGTGATCGCCTCGCAGATCGACTTCCACGCCATGTGCCCGCACCACCTGCTGCCCTACAAGGGGACAGCCGCCGTGGGGTACGTGGCCGATCAGTGGCTGGTGGGGTTCGGCAAGATCGCCGAGGCCACCGACGCGCTGGCGCACCGGCTCATCCTCCAGGAGCAGCTCGTGCATCGGCTCTGCGAGGCGGTGATGTCGGCCCTCTCGCCGCTGGGCGCCGGCGTGGTGATCGCCGCCGAGCACGGCTGCATGCAGGTGCGCGGGCCCATGCGCCGGCACAGCAAGGTCACGGTGGAGGCGTGGGCCGGCGCGTTCGAGAAGGACGCCGAGCTGCGCCATTCGCTGGCGCGCCGCGCGGAGGGTTGATGCGGGCCATCGTCACCGGCGCATCCCGCGGCATCGGCCGTGCCATCGCCGAGGCCTTGATCGAAGGCGGCGGGGAGGTCGCGGTGTGCGCGCTGCGGGACCGGCCACAGGTTGGCGGCGCCGCGCTCTCGCGCCGGTGCGATGTCTCGCACGAGGATCAGGTCCGCAGCCTCTTCGAGGGGTTTCCTGGATCCGACTGCGTGGTGATCAACGCCGGCGTGCTGGAGCGCGGCCCCATCGAGGAATTCACCGCCGCGCAATTCGACCGGGTGATCGGCGTGAACCTGCGCGGCGCGTTCCTCTGCGCGCGCGAGGCGTTTCGGTCGGGCGCAAAGCGCATCGTCGCCATCGGCTCGATCAGCGGCACCCTGGGCACCGCGCAGGCGGCGGCCTACAACGCCAGCAAGTGGGGACTCACCGGCCTGATCAAGTCGCTGGCCGAGGAAGGCCGCGAGCGCGGCATCTTCTGCGCCGTGGTGCTCCCCTCCGGTGTGGACACCGACATGATCCGCCAGACTCCCTTCTCGCCGCAGATGCAGCCCGCCGACGTGGCCCGGGTGGCGCGCTTCCTCTGCGTCGAGGCGCCCTTCGCCATGACCGGCAGCGCCGTCGAGGTGTTCGGATGAGCTCCCTGGAGGCCGACCTCGCGGAGCTGGGCCTGGTGGTGGCCGGCATCGAGCCCTATTCGCGGGACGAGAGCGGCTACGGCGAGTATCCGCCGCAGGCGGCCGTGCAGGCTCGCGACGCGGCGGACGTCCAGAAGGTCCTGGCCTACTCGCGGCGCAAGCGCATCCCGGTGGTGCCGCGCGGCGCCGGGTCGGGCAAGAGCGGCGGCGCCCTGGCGGATCGGGGCGGCATCGTGCTCTCACTGGAGAAGCTCGACCGCATCGTCGAGATCTCGCGCGCCGACATGGTCTGCGTCGTGGAACCCGGCGTCATCCTCGAGAGACTTCAGCAATCGGTGGAGGCGGAAGGCCTCTTCTATCCGCCCGACCCCAACTCGCAGGCGATGTGCTCGATCGGCGGCAACCTGGCGCACAACGCTGGCGGACCGCGCGCGCTCAAGTACGGCGTCACCCGCGACTACGTCCTTGGTCTGCAGGCCGTGCTTCCCACCGGCGAGTTGATCCGTACCGGCCATCGCAGCTGGAAGGGTGTGGCGGGTTACGACCTGACGCAGCTGCTGGTGGGCAGCGAGGGCACGCTGGCCGTGATCGTCCAGGCGACGCTCAAGCTGATCCCGCTGCCCCGATCGGTAGCCACGCTGCTGGCTTTCTTTCCCGACGAGGACAAGGCGGCGCTGGCGGTGCAGAATATCTTCGGCGCGGGCCTCTTGCCGCGCGCCTGCGAGCTGCTCGACGGGCCCACCATGCGCGCGGTCAGCCCGCGGGCTCCCTTCAAGTTCCCCGAGGACATCGGCGGGGCGCTGATCGTCGAGCACGACGGCCACGGCGAGGGGGTCTTCGACGAGTTGGCGAAGAGCGGCGAGATGTGCACCGAGGCCGGCGCCACCGAGGTGGTGGCGGCGCAGGACGACGCGCAGCGGCGCAAGATCTGGGAGACGCGGCGCATGACCTCGGTGGCGATGACGGCCATCCGGCCCCACAAGATCAGCGAGGACATCGCGGTTCCGCGCGGCCAGCTGGTGGCGATGATCGGCCGGGTGCGCGAGATCGGCGCGCGCTACGGGCTCCCGACCGCCTGCTACGGGCATGCCGGCGACGGCAACCTCCACGTCAACCTGCTCTTCGGGTCGGCGGAGGAGCGCGAGAAGGGACACGCCGCGGTCGCCGACGTGTTGCAGGCGGCCATCGATCTGGGCGGCACCATCACCGGTGAGCACGGCGTCGGGCTGGCCAAGCGGGACTTCCTCGCCCGCGAGCAGAAGCCCGAAGTGATCGCGCTCCAGCGGCGAGTGAAGCAGGCGTTCGATCCGGACAACCTGCTCAACCCGGGGAAGATCTTCCCTGCTGCCTGAAGGCACATGGTCCCCTTGACCGCGATCTACGGCTGCTTTAGGTTCCCCGCCCCTTGGCGGACGCGAATCACAATCACGAGCCGGCGCCGGAGGAACCGCGCGCCGACGGACAGCCCGGCGATCGCGAGCTGGTGGAGCGGGCGCAGAACAGCGACGCCGCCGCCTTCGCCATGCTGGTGGAGCGCCACCAGCGTCAGCTCTATCGCCTGGCGCTGCGGATGACGGGCTCGGAGGCCGACGCGCAGGAGGTGCTGCAGGAAGCCTTCCTCAACGCCTACCAGAAGTTGCCGCTCTTTCGCGGGGAAGCGCAGTTCTCCAGCTGGCTCTACCGCATTGCGGCAAACAGCGCGCTCATGCGGCTGCGCCGGAAGCGGCGGGCGCCGGACGCCCTCGCCGAGCAGCCGCTCGAGCTGGCGGGCCCCCGCTTCTCCGCCGAGGGGTACCTGGAGCCCACCTCCAGCAGCGACTGGTCGCAGCGCGCAGACGAGCGGATGATGTCCGGGGAGCTGGGGTCCGCCATCAACAAGGCCGTGGACCAGCTTCCCGACGACTACCGGACCGTCTTCCTCCTCAAGGACGTGGACGGCCTTTCCAACGAGGACATCGCCCACGCGCTGGAGCTGACGGTGCCCGCGGTGAAGAGCCGCCTGCACCGCGCCCGCCTCGCGCTCCGCGAAAAGCTTGGCGACTTCTTCGACGGCTCCGCGAAGTGACCGGGAATTTGCGAATCCTCCCTCCCGGGCGTGCATCTTTTTCTGCAGGTC
>DASRTX010000544.1:0-15546 GCA_035655715.1 Myxococcales bacterium
GGTTCGCCGCCAGAGGCGTTCCGCGTGCGCTCCGCTCCCTCGCGTACATGGCGGGTATCTACGGCATCGAGTTCGGGAGCGCGGCCATGCTCAACCGGCTGCTCGGCGACGTGCCGTGGCGGTACGTCGACGGCATCAACGTGCGCGGATACGTGCGGCTGGACTACGCGCCCTTCTGGTACGCTTGCGGATGGCTCTTCGAGCCGCTCCAGCGCGAGCTGCGCAAGCTGGACCGCCCCGGGAGGCGGGCGCATCGCTCCCTCAGCGCACCAACCTCAGGTGACGTTTGGGCGCGCCGTCCTGCGCCTTCTCCTCCGCGGCCTGCTGTTCCCGCTTGAGCTCCCCCTCGATCCGCGCCAGCGTCGGCCGGCCGCCGCGCGCCGGGGTGCCGCCCGAGGGGGTGGGCATCGCTTCGTCGCGAGGCGGATGCGAATGGCGCTCGGCGAAGGTCTGCATCACCTCCACCGGCAGGTCCTCCGGCCACACCTGGCCGTCGCCGCTGCCTTGGCTGGTGATGCCGAAGATGGACTCCCAGGGGAGGACGCAGCGGAACGGCCGCCCGCCGAACGAGAGGGTGGCCTGGACGCGGTGTTCGGTGACGTCCAGATCCGGGATGGAGTACCGGTAGCTCAGGTTGAGACGCAGGTGGGCGTCGTCCACGTACTGGGAAGGCACCACCACGCCCGGCCGGCGTGCGTCGAGGTGGACCATCGTCACCCCGCGCGCCAGGTAGGCGAGCAGCGTCTCCTTCTTGTCTGGCGGCCGCGGGTTCATCGGAGGATCGCTGTACTCCTCTATGCGGGCTTGAGCAAGTGCCCGGTAGAGGCAAATTGCAGCTCATACAATCGCGCATATTCACCCCTGCGGGCGAGCAGCTCCTCGTGCGTGCCCAGCTCGACGATGCGACCCTGTGCGAGCACCGCGATGCGCGTGGCGTGACGGATGGTAGAGAGCCGGTGGGCGATGACCAGGCAGGTGCGCTTGTCCATCAACCGGTCGAGGGCGCGCTGGACCTCCCGCTCGCTCTCCGTGTCCAGCGCGCTGGTCGCCTCGTCGAGGAGCAGGATGGGCGCATCCTTGAGCAGCGCCCGGGCGATGGCCAGCCGCTGCCGCTGGCCGCCGGAGAGCATGACGCCGCGCTCGCCCACCACCGTGTCGTATCCCTGCGGCAGCTCGCGGATGAAGTCGTGGGCGCGCGCCGCCTTGGCCGCCCCCTCCAGCCGCTCTTGGGAAACGTCGCGCAGTCCGTAGCCGATGTTTCCGCGCACGGTGTCGTTGAAGAGGAAGGTCTCCTGGGCCACCAGCGCCACCTGCGCGCGCAGCGACTCCAGCGTGGCCTCCCGCACGTCCCCGCCGTCGAGCAGCACGCGGCCTTCCGTCGGATCGGCGAAGCGGGGCACCAGGTTCATCAACGTGGTCTTGCCGCCGCCGGACGGTCCCACCAGCGCGATCACCTCGCCGCGCCGCAGGGTCAGGTCCACCGTGCGCAGGACGAGCGGGCCCTGGTCACGGTAGCGGAACGAGACGCGCTCGAAGCGGACCTCGTGCGCGAAGGCGGGGAGCTGGAGCGCGCCTGGGACGGGTTCGACCGGCTCGTCGAGCACCTCCCACAGCCTGCGCGCCCCTGCCATGCCTTGCGTCACACCCTGCCCGGTGCTGCCCAGGGACTTGAGCGGCGTGTAGAGCAGCACGATGGTGGCGAGGAATGAGATGACCCGCTCCGGCTGCAGCTGCGCGGAAGCCACCGCGCGGGCGGCGAACACCACGGTGACGGCGATGCCCACTGCCGCCATGATCTCCAGCGTGGGTGTGAAGATGGCGCGGACGAAGAAGCTCTTGCGCATGGTGCCGAGGAACTTGTCCTGCTCGGCCTGGAACTTCTCGCGCTCGTACCGCTCCATCCCGAACGCCTGGACGATGCGCACGCCCGAAAGCGCCTCGTGCAGCAGCGTGTAGAGGGCGCCGATCTGAGCCTGCCCGCGGGTGGCGATCTTCTTCAGCCGCTGGGCGAAGCGCACGATCGGGACCACCGTCAACGGGACCGCCACGAAGGCGAGCAGGGCCAGCCGCCAGTCCAGCGCGATGGAGAGGCCCAGCAGCACCAGCACCTGCATGCCGTCGCGCAGGTAGGCCGCCAGCCCGTAGGTGACCGCGAACTCCACCGCCGCCACGTCGTTGGCAAAGCGCGAGAGCAGGTCGCCCGAGGCGCTGCGGGCGAAGAACGCCGGCGAAAGCTCGAGCAGCTTGCGGTGCAGGTCCAGCCGGAGATCGGCCACCACCCGCTGGCCCAGCATGCCCATGGAGTAGAACTGCCCGAAGTACGCGGCGCCGCGGACCGCGGCGATGGCCAGGATGAGGATGGGCAGCGTGCGCAGGATGGTGTCGCGCGGGATGCCCTCGGGAGCGTGCAGGAAGGGCAGGGCGGTTCGCAGCGCGGCTGGGCCCAGGTCGCCGCCCTTGAAGACGAACTGGAACATGGGTCCCACCAGCCAGGAGAAGGCGCCGGTGGCGGCGGAGAGCACGACCATCGAAGCGATGGCCGCGGCGAGCAGCCCTTTGTGCGGCCGCACCGCGGCGATGAGCCGGCGGTATTCGTGCATCTGCCCGCGCCTTGTAGCATGGCGGCCCGATCTGGTACGCACCGCGCCGATGCAGGCGTTCGGGCGATTCCTCTTCCGCTGGCGCAGCTTCACGCCGGTGCTGCTGCTTGCGGTGGCGGTGCCGCTCCTCTGGCGCAGCCGCGGTCCGGCCTCGCCGCTCTGGCTGGTCGCGGGCCTCTTGCTCTGCGCCTCAGGGCAGGCGTTGCGCGCGTGGGTGCTGGGCCAGGTCCCCGACGGGACGTCGGGCCAGAACGAGAAGCTGATCGCCACCTCGCTGAACACCACCGGGCCGTACGAGCTGACGCGCAACCCGCTCTACCTGGGCAACCTCGGCATCACCATCGGGCTTTGCCTCGTGGCCCACGACGTCTGGCTGCTGATCCTCGCCGCCGTCCTCTTCTGGCTGCAGTACCGCGCCATCATCGCCGCCGAGGAGGAGTTCCTGCGCTCGCGCTTCGGCCAGGACTACGACGCATTCTGCGCCCGCGTCCCGCGGTTCTGGCCGAGGCTATCGACGGCGCGCTCGAAGAGACCCTGGGACTATCGTCGGGTCCTGCGCAAGGAGCACAACCCGGCCGCCTCCTGGCTCGCGCTGGCCATCGTGCTGATCGCCGCCGATCACTTGCACGAAAGGCTCTGGCCCTACGCGGCCGCGCTCGGCGTCCTCGCCATCGTCTGGCTCTCGGTGAAGGGCTGGAAGCACCGCTGGCTGCACGGCAACTTCCTCAACGACTTCCGCCGCCGCCTCGAAATTCGGGGACACGATACGTAATTCGTCCGACCCGGCGGCCAATGTCCGTAGGACGAATTACGTATCGTGTCCCCGAATTTCTTCGGAGAGCTTCGGCACCATCATGGGCGTGGAGAAGCCCCACACGCCGCGTCCCACCGCCCGCATCACCATCCCCACCTCGGCGGCGCTCTCCGGCCTGCGCGTCCTGTCCTTGCGCAGCAACCTCTCCGCCAGGTTGCACAGTGGAGAGGGCGCCCCCGGGTTGATGGTCGACACGTGGGGCGGCTCCTCGTAGAGGATGGCCTCGAGCAGCTGGAGCTGGTTGCGGTGCGGGAAGGGCGGCCTCCCGGCCACCAGCTCGTAGAGCGTGGCGCCCACCGAATAGAGATCGCTGCGCAGGTCCAGCGGATCTCCGCGCGCCTGCTCCGGCGACATGTACCGGTAGGTGCCCACCACGTGCCCGTGGTCGGTGATCTCCGGATCGTTCATCTTCTTGAGCAGCCCGAAGTCCACCAGCGTGGCGCGCCGCTGCCGCGAGGTGACCAGCACGTTGCCCGGCTTGATGTCGCGGTGGAGCAGCCCGCGCTGGTGGATGAAGGAGAGGCCGTCGCACACCTGGGACATGGCCTCGCAGAGCGCGTGCAGCCGGTCCGGCTGGTTCTGCTCGAACTGTTCCTCCTCAGTGAGCACGGCCTCGGAACCCGTCTCCAGCTTGAACCTGCGCGCCTTGGCCGCGGCCAGCAGCGCGCCCGAGTCCGGCTCGTCGAAGAGCACATCCAGGTCCACGCCCTCGGGAGCGTCGGCTTCCAGATCCGGCTCCAGCAGCTTGGGCCGACCCGCGACCTTCAGCCACTCCCGCAGCGCCATGCCGTCCACGTACTCCATCGACAGCCAGGGCACGCCCTCCTCCTCGCCGAAGTCGAGCACGCGCACGATGTTGGGGTGGGCCAGATGACGGAGAGCGTCGAACTCGCGCCGGAGCCGGCGCGCGGCCGTGGCGTCGGTGCCGGGGAGGATCTTCAGCGCCACCATCGCGCCGCTGCGCGAATCTACCGCCCGGTAGACCGTGCCCAAGCCACCGCGGCCCACCTGCCGCTCGAGTCGAAAAGGTCCAAACCAGCTCGCCACCTTCGTAACCTAACCCGCCCGATGCGCCGTGCAGCAATCCTGCTATGGTGCCGCGCCGGATATGCCGCGGATCGAACGGGACATTTCCCAGCTCAAGGCGGAGGTTGCGTCGCGGCCGCTCCCCCGCCATGTCGGCATCATCATGGACGGCAACGGACGCTGGGCGGAGCAGCGGGGGCTTCCCCGGCTGGAGGGGCACCGGAAGGGCAGCGACTCGGTGCGCGAGGTCACCCGCGCGGCGCGCCGGCTGGGCCTCAAGGCGCTCACCCTCTACGCGTTCTCCTCGCAGAACTGGAACCGGCCCTCCGAAGAGGTGGCCGGCCTGATGGACCTCTTGCGCGACTACCTCCACCGCGAGCGCCCCGAGATCATGGAGAACGGCATCCGGCTGCACGCCATCGGCCAGCTCGATCGACTGCCGCCGCGCGTCCGCGATCCGCTCGAGGAGCTGCGCCGCGACAGCGCCTCGCACGTCGACATGACGCTGACGCTCGCGCTCAGCTACGGCGGCCGCGAGGAGATCGTGGCGATGGCCAGGCGGGTGGCGGCCGACAGGCTGGATGCCGACGCCATCGACGCCAAGGCCATCGAGGAGCGGCTCTGGACGGAGGGGCTCCCCGCGCTGGAACTGGTGGTCCGGACCAGCGGCGAGTACCGGGTCTCCAACTTCCTGCTCTGGCAGCTCGCCTACTCCGAGATCCATTTCACCGAGACGCTCTGGCCCGACTTCGGCGAGCTGGATCTCCTGCTCGCGCTGGAGGACTTCCAGCGGCGCGAGCGAAGGTTCGGCAAGACCTCCGCGCAGGTGCGCAATTCCGCATGAACACGACCGCTCGCCCCGCAGCGGGAAAGAACCGCAACCTGGCCGTGCGCTTGATCACCGCGCTGGTCCTCTTGCCCATCGTGCTCTGGCTGATCTGGCGCGGCGGCCTGGCCTTCGCGCTGCTCATCGGCGCCGCGGCCGCCGCCTGCGCGCTGGAGCTGAACATGCTCCCCGAGTCGCTGCCGCCGGCGGAGACGGAGATCGAGGAGATCGAGCAGGAGAGCGCGCTCGTCACCGGCGCCGCCATCGTCTCCATCGCGGGCGCCTTCCTCATCCCGGTGCTGGACGAGATCCCCCTGGGCGTCCTCGACGCCGGCCTGGTGATCACCGCTGTCGTCATCGTCGCCTTCGCCGACGGGCTGCTCTTCGAGGACCGCATCGAGAACGCGCCGCGCCGGGTAGGCCTGGCGGTGCTGGGGACCGTCTATCCCGGCCTTCTTTTGTCGGCGCTGGTGCCGCTGCGGCAGATGCCCGATGGGCAGTGGTGGATCCTGCTCGCCCTCACCGTGACCTGGTTGAACGACACCTGCGCCTACTTTTCCGGACGCGCTTTCGGCCGCCGCAAGCTGTACGAGCGCATCTCCCCGAGCAAGACCTGGGAGGGGGCCATCGGGGGCACCCTCGGCAGCGTCGTGGGTGCCTTGGTCGTCCAGCATTTCTGGCTGCCCCAGCTGCCGCTCTGGGGGGCCGCTCTGGTCGGCGTGGGCGCGGCGGTGCTGGGGCCTGTGGGGGACCTCTCGGAGTCGATGCTCAAGCGCGCCTACGGGGCCAAGGACAGCGGGCGGCTGCTTCCGGGGCACGGCGGGCTGCTCGACCGCATCGACGCCCTGCTCTTCAATGCGCCGTTTGTCCTCTTGTGTGCACGCCTGCTCACCTGAGCCTGCTGGCGCACCGCCCCCTGCGCATTTAGACTCGCACAGACATGGCCTTTCTACAGTCCGCCGGCTTCACGCTGCTGTCCTTCGCGCTGGTCATCAGCGTGGTGGTCTTCTTTCACGAGCTCGGCCACCTCCTGGTGGGCAAGGCGGTCGGGGTCAAGGCCGTCCGCTTCTCGATCGGATTCGGGCCCAAGCTGTTCGGCTTCAAGGGCCGCGAGACCGAGTACCGGGTCTCGCTCCTGCCGCTGGGCGGCTACGTCAAGTTCGCCGGGGACAATCCCTACGAGGAGGTGGCGCCCGAGGACCGGGGCCGCGGGTTCCTCGAGCAGCCGCCCTGGAAGAAGGGCCTGATCGCCTTCGCCGGCCCCGCCGCCAACTTCGTGCTGGCGGTGGCGATCTTCTTCGTCCTCGCCGTCACGCCGCACTTCGATCTCGCCGCCAAGGTCGGCTACGTGAAGACGGGCTCCCCTGCCGCCGCCGCCGGCCTGCGACACGGCGACCGCATCGTCGCCATCGACGGCGAGCCGGTGAAGGGCTGGAACACGCTTCAAGAAAAGATTCGCGCCCGCGGTGGCCAGACGCTGTCGGTGGAGATCGAGCGCGCCGGTGCACGCCAGAATCTGCAGATCGTCCCGGCCATGCACGAGGAATCGAACCCCATCGAGACGGTGCGGCACGGCCGCATCGGCATCGCCGCCGTCCCGCGCGCCGCCGCCGTCACCGTCGTTTCGCCTGATTCTCCCGCCGGCCGCGCCGGCGTGAAGACCTTCGACAAGGTCGTCAAGCTGGACGGCGCCCCGGTGGCGAACTGGGAGGAGCTCGAGCAGCGGATCTCGGGGCGCGCCGATGCCTTGCGGCTGGACGTGCTGCGGCCCGAGGCGGTGCCGGCGCCGGGCGGCACGCTCTGGCGGGACGTGCCGGTGTCGCTCACCGTGCCCGCCCCGGAAAAGGCCGGCGAGTACGGCCTCGAGGCCAGCGACCTGACGCTCTTCGCGGTGCAGCCCGGCGGCGCGGCGGCCGAGGCTGGCCTGCGCCGCGGCGACCGCGTGCTGGCGGTGAACGGCGCGCGCGCTCTCTCCTGGGGAGACGAGGTCGACGGCGCCCTCAAGGCGGCGGGCACGCAGCCGCTGGAGGTGACGGTGCGCCGCGACGGCAAGCCGATCACCGTGACGGTCAAGCAGCACCTGCGCAAGGGTCACGACGAGACGGGGGTCCTGGTGGACCTGCCCGACCTGGGCGCCGCCCCGGACCAGGCCGCCTTCGGCGACGGAGAGCGCATCCTGGTCAGCGATTCGGTGGGCGAGGGCCTGCGCCACGCCTTGTCGGGCACGGTGGAGTCGGTGCGCATGCAAGCGCTGGGCATCGCCCGCATCGTCACCGGCAGGATCTCCAGCCGCGCCATCGGCGGCCCCCTGATGATCGCGGACGTGGCGCGCAAGGCGGCCGAGGCGGGCTGGTACATGATGCTCGGCACCATGAGCTTCATCAGCCTGGCGCTCGGGCTGATGAACCTCATCCCGGTGCCGGTGCTCGACGGTTTCCACGTGCTCACCGCGTTCATCGAAGCCGTGCGGCGCAGGCCGCTCTCGCTCCGCTTCCGCGAGGTGGCCAACATGGTGGGCATCGCGCTTCTGCTCACGCTGATGCTCTACGCCTTCCGCAACGACGCCATGCGGATGTGGTTCGAGTGAGGATCCTGGCGCTCGACACTTCGACGCCCGTCACATCCTGCGCGCTCCTCGACGGCGAATCCGTCGTGCGCCAGCAGCTCGTCGAGCCGCCGGCCAGGGCCGGAGACGTGCTGCCGGGCGCGCTCGGCGAGTTGGACGGAGTCGAGGCCATCGCCGTGGGGCTGGGGCCCGGTTCCTTCACCGGCCTGCGGGTTGGCCTTGCCGCCGCCAAGGCCATCGCCTGGGCGTGCAGGCTGCCGCTCGCAGGCGCATCGTCGCTGCAGGCCATCGCATTCGGGGAGCCGGGCCTGGTCCACGCCGCAACCGAGGCGCGCAAGGGCGAGCTGTTCGTCCAGCCGTTCCGGGACGGGGAGCCGCAGGGCCCCATCGAGGTAGTGATGGCGGCGGGGCTGCGGCTGCCGCCGGGCGCGCGGCTCTTGCGTACCCCGCCCTCCGCCGTGGCCATCGGCAAGCTGTGCCTACCGCTGCTGCGCGGAGCAGTTTACGATGCCGCTGCTTGCTTTTCCCTGGCACCCGATTACGTGCAGGGGTTCCCAGCGCGAGGCGGATGAGATGAAGAAGTACAAGGTGGCGATCGCGGGAGCGACGGGCGCCGTCGGCCGCGAGATGATGAAGGTGCTCGAAGAGCGCGAGTTCCCTATTGCGGAGCTGGTGCCGCTGGCGTCCGAGCGCAGCGAGGGCCAGAAGCTCGAGTTCATGGACGACGAGGTGACCGTCCGCCGCCTCAAGCCCGATTCGTTCGCCGGCGTGGACATCGCCCTCTTCTCGCCCGGCGCCACCGTCTCCCGCGAGTTCGCCCCCCACGCGGCGCGCGCCGGCGCGGTGGTGATCGACAACTCCAGCGCCTTCCGCATGGACCCGGAGTGCCCTCTGGTGGTGCCGGAGGTGAATCCGAAGGACGTGGAGCAGGCCATCCGTCCCGGCGGGCGCCGCATCATCGCCAACCCCAACTGCAGCACCATCCAGCTGGTGATGGTGATGAAGCCGCTGCACGACGCGGCCGGACTCACGAAGGTGATCGTCTCCACCTACCAGTCGGTGAGCGGCGCTGGGCAGAAGGGAATCGACGAGTTGGAGACCCAGGCCCGCGCGCTCTTCAACATGGAGGAGCTGCGGACGGAGAAATTCCCCCACCGCATCGCCTTCAACCTCTTGCCCGAGATCGGCAAGGACAGCGGCAACGGCTACACCGAAGAAGAGATGAAGATGGTCAACGAGAGCCGGAAGATCATGGGCCTTCCGCAGCTTGCCGTCGCGGCCACCTGCGTGCGGGTGCCGGTCTTCTACTGCCACTCCGAGGCGGCGCATCTCTACTTCGAGAGGGCGCTCTCCGCAGACCAGGCCCGTGAGATCCTCCGCAAGGCGCCGGGCGTGAAGGTGTTGGACGATCTCCAGCAACACATCTATCCCATGCCCGTTCTGGGCGCGGGCGACGACGCCACCCTGGTGGGCCGCATCCGCGCCGACCTGACGTCGCCCAACGGCCTGGCCCTCTTCGTGGTCAGCGACAACCTGCGCAAGGGGGCGGCCACCAATGCGGTCCAGATCGCGGAGCTCCTGGCCAGGGACTACGCTGACAAGCTGTCCGCCACCGCGTAGGCCCGGCTGACAAAATGTCAGATGGAAGGAGTCCGGGTCCGAAGCCCCGCAGCGGGCGGGCCCCTTCGCCGTAACCTGCCGGCTGGCCCCTTCCTTGCTATGAAGATGCCCGACATGCGCCTCCTGCTCGCCCTCGCCCTCGCCTTGGCGCCCGCGGCCGCGCGCGCCGTCACGCTCACCGTCAACGGCACCCACGCCGACGTGCTGATCGGGGCGAACGCGTGCAAGAGCAAGTCGCTGCTCGCCGCCTGGGACCTCCAGCAGACTCCCATCGGGGCCGATACCGTCAAGCTGATCGGGACCAGCGACTCCAGCCTCTGCACCAGCACCACCGCGCCCGCCGCGCCCAACGTCACCTTCTTCAACTCCAGCCCGACCGCCCAACAGCAGACGTTCACCGTCACCGCCTCGCAGATGGTGCTCTCGACGGCCGACGGCGGCGTCGCGCCCTGCGACGATCCCGACATCGTCAACCGCACCTCGGCCAACCCGCGGAGCAACGTGCTCTGCGTCCAGCACCAGATCCCGTCGGGACTGGGCCAAGGCCCGGTCATCGCGAGCGACCAGGTGAACGTGAGGTTCGCCCTGGCGCCGCCGCTGCCGCCACGGGCTCTGGCGGTCACGCCCGGCGACGCCCACCTCAAGGTCACCTGGTCCAAAGGCGACGATGCCGAGGACATCGCCAACTACGACGTGCACGTGCTTCCGCTGGGCGTGACCAGCGATGCGGGGCCGGCGGCCCACGTGACCAGCACCAACGCCGACGTCTCCAGGACGGACCTCGGCACGCCGCTCACGAACGACGCCGGATACAACGTCTACGTGATCGCGAACGACAGCTACGCCAACGTCTCGGGGCCTTCCAACCCCGCGATCGGGTTCCCGGTCGCCGTCTCGGACTTCTACAACCACTACCGGGACGCGGGGGGCGACGCGCAGGGCTGCAGCACCTCGGGCAGCTCGTTCTGGATTGCCGGGGTGGCGCTGGGGGCGGCGCTGCTGCTGCGCAAGCGCCGGAAGGCGCGGGACGGCGCCGCGCTGGTGGCGCTGTTCGCGCTGCTCGCGCCCGCGGCTCGCGCTGAGCCGCAGCACCGACCCAACGTGCTCGTCGCTTTCAAGATCGATCGCTACGATCCCAAGGTCGACTCGGAGCCGGGCCTCACCGGAACCCCCTATCACGACATCTTCGGCCCCAAGGCACCCCTGCGCTACCAGCTGGAGGTGGACTGGGAGGTCGCCCATCCCTTCGGATCCCTCTTGATCGGAGGGACCTTCGGGTTCTGGCAGAACCGCGGCAAGGGCATCCTCAAGGACTCTCCGCCGGACAATCCCAAGCCCTCCGAGGACAACACGCTCTTGAATGTGTTCCCGGTGGGCCTGATCGCCACCTACCGCTTCGACTACCTGGTGGAGATGTGGCAGCGCTTTCCCTTCATCCCCTATGCGCAGGTCGGGCTGATGCGCGCCTTCTGGATCACCTACAACGGCAGGGGTGACGTGTCCAAGGACATCCAGCGCGGGGGCAACGGTTCCGGCTGGACCAACGGCTACACCACCGCGCTGGGCGTGGCGTTCAACCTGGGCGCCATCGACCCCGGTCTCGCCCGCGAGGCGTACCTGGACACCGGCATCCAGCGCAGCTCGTTCTTCGCCGAGTACGGCTGGACCAAGCTGAGCGGCTTCAACAAGCCCGGACACCTGATCCTCAGCGACCACGCCTGGAGGTTCGGCGTGTCCGTGGAGTTCTGAGTCAGCCGCGGCGGGGGCGGGCGAACCGCATCAACGGACCCAGGTCGACGCGGCCCTGCTGGACCATGGCCATGAGCAGGCCACGGCCGACGCGGGCCAGGTCGGAGAGCTTGCCCAGGCGCTCCACGATCTCCTCCAGCCGGTTGCGGTCGCCGCCGCTGGCCATCGCCCGCAGCTTCTCCCGCGCCCGCTCGAAGACCTCCAGCGCGCGATCGATCTGCTGCAGCTCACGCTCGCGCAGCACCCGGGAGATCATCTTCCAGATGTCGGTCTCGGCCTCGAAGTACTCGCGCCGATCGCCCTGCCGCCGGATGCGGCGCACCACCGCCCAGTGCTCCAGCTCGGCGAGGGCCATCGAGGCCGCCCCCGCGGAGATGGAGAGCTGGTCGCACAGCTCCGCCGCCGAGAGCGCGTCCCCGCGCAGGTAGAGCAGGGTCCAGACGCGGCCCATCACGCGCTTGAAGCCCCAGAACTCCATCAGCGCGCCGACGGCGTCGGCCACCTCGTGGAGCAGGTCCTGCTCCCGGGACGCCGCTTCCATCGGGGGTGTCGGCGCCGCGGCCATGGTTCAATTCTTCCGGGAGAGCAGCGCCCGCGCCACTTGCGCGAGCAGCTCGCGGGTCGGGCTCTCGGGCACCCGCTCGAGCGCCGCCAGCGCCGCGTCGCGCTCCTTCTCGGCGACGCGCCGCGCGGCGCCCAGCGCGCCGGTGCGCGCGAGCCGGCCGGCGAAGGCTCGCACGCGCCCCCGCACCTCGTCCTCGGGCATCTCCGGCTCGAGCTTGAGCAGGGCAGCCATCTCCTCGCGCAAGGGCGGCAGCCGCTTGAGCGCGATGGCCAGCGGCAGCGACGGCTTGCCCTCGGTGACGTCGGCGAGCACCGCCTTGCCCAGCGTGGCCGCGTCGGATTCGAAGTCGAGGAGGTCGTCGGCGATCTGGAAGGCCGATCCGGCGCGCAGCCCGAAGTCGCGCAGGGCCGCAGCGACGTCCGGAGCGGCGCCCGCCGCCAGCGCGCCGGCCTCGCCGCAGAAGGCGAACAGCGAGCCCGTCTTGAGATGCGCGATCTGCAGCGCGTCGTCGGCAGTGAAGTCGGTGCGCCCGCGGAGCGCGATCTGTCGCGACTCGCCTTCCACCAACTGGCGCAGCGTCCGCACCAGCGCCTCCATGGCGCCGGGCGCTCCGGCGCGGAGCGCCAGGTCCAGCGAGGCGGCCAGGAGCCAGTCGCCCGCGATCACCGAGACGCCGTTGCCGTACGCCACGCGCGGCGCAGGCAGGCCGCGCCGGGTGAGGCCGTCGTCGATCACGTCGTCGTGGAGCAGGGTGGCCGAATGCACCATCTCCGCCACCAGGGCCAGCGCGACGCGGCCCCGCGACCGCTTGCCGGGAGCCGCGGCGCGCGCCGCCAGCAACAGGAGGAGGGGCCGCACGCGCTTGCCGCCGGCCTTCACCAGATCCACCGCCGCGCCCGTCAGTTCGCGCGGCGCCTTGCGCGCGGCCGAAAGCAGCAGCCGCTCCAGGCGGGAAATGCCTTCCGCCGCCTGCGCGCCGGGCAGGAGCTGCGCCGCGGAGGGCCGCGCCAGCGGGCTCGCTGCCGCCTCGTGAAGCTCCCGAAGTCCTGCCGATGAAACCGCCGACATGCCGCTCCCGCTGAACTTTCAAAACTTTCTGAAAGCTCTAACGGTGCGCGAGGCGGCTGTCAACAGCGGGAGCGGATCGTCCGTCCTGCGTCCTGCTCGGGTTGTGATACATCCCCCGCGTCATGAGAACCCGCCTGCTCGCTTGCGTCCTCGTCGCGCTCATGTCCGCTTGCGTCAAGCGGGTTGCCCCCTCTGCCACCGGTACGCAAACGACCATCTCCGGACTCTTCCTGCGATTCGGCGAGCCGCAAGAGGTGCCGGAGGGCACCCAGGTCCTCTGGTCGTTCGGCGACGGCACGCCGGACCAGCAGGGCGCCAGCGTCGACCACGCCTTTCCCCGCGCCGGCGTCTACACCGTGGTGGAGACGATCAAGGACAAGGACGGGCAGACGCGGTCGGCGCGCACCCACGTCACCGTGTTGCGCCGCGCAGTGCAGATGGCCGTTCCCGCCGACGTCCGCGCGGCCTTGATGGTGCCCACGCCCTGGAAGCGGCTCGCCGTCCAGCGCGGGGTGGCGGCCAAGCTCTCGTTGGGCGCGTTCTTCGACGAGGTGGCTGCCACCATCGGCGAAGCCGCCGGCTTCGACGTGCTCGACAGCAAGGCCGCCGACGCCAACGGCTTCGATCCCGACGAGGGCGTGGTCTTCTTCACCGTGCCGCAGGATCCCGAGGCGCTGGTCTTCGCCGTCGGTACCCACGACGACGCCAAGGCATTGGAGGCGGCGAAGCGGCTGCTCACCTCGTCGCGCAGCGTGGGCCGGTACGGCGGTGGGCCCTTCCAGCTGCGCGAGAGCCAGCTCGCGAGCGGCGCGCCCATGCTGGTGGGCGAGAACGCTGCCGGCGACAAGGTCGGGGTGCTGCAGCGCGCGGGCTACCTCTACCTGCGCCTCGCCGGCGCCACCGATCCCGCGCTGGCCCTGCGCAGCGTCGTCTCCACCAATCCCGAAAAGGGGCTGTTGGCGAATCCCGGCTTCGTGACCGCCAGCCGCCACATCGGCGAAGGCGACGCCATCTTCTTCTCGCGTCCCGACGCCAGCGCCGACGCGCGGCTGTCCAACGAGCTCAGCACCTCGGCCTTCGCCGTCTACGCCAAGCCCGACAACCGCGAGCTGGTCCAGGTGCGCATGTTCTCGCAGTTGCGGAGCCTCGCGGGCGACGAGCTGGTCGCCGCCTTCAAGCCGCTCCTGCCACCGCCCGATCTCGCCTCCCGGCTGCCCTCCGGCGCCGCCGCCTACCTGCGCATCTCGGCGGCTCCGCAGGCGCTCTGGCGCGAGCTGACCCGCACTGCCGGCGCCGACGCGCAGCGGCTGCGCGACCGCGTGCAGGAGACGGCGGGGCTGGATCTGGAGAAGGACCTGATCCCTTCCTTCTCCGGCAACGTGGGCATCGGCGTGTACCTGGACGCGGCCTCGCTCATCGAGGCGATCCTCGGCGAGCAGGTGGGCTCCTTCGATCGCTCCGCCTTCCTGGTGGCGGCGCAGCTCAAGGACCCGCAGACGGTGCAGGCCGCGCTGGACCGCGCGATGAAGTCCCGGCCGGCCTCCGACCGCGCCCAGGTCAACGGCGCCAGCTGGTTCCGGCTCGGCGACGGGGCCCAGGCGGCCATCAAGGAAGGTGTGCTCTTCCTTTCGCTGGGCGGCCAACCGCCCGCGGAGCCGCCGCCTGCGCGCGGCAAGAAGAAGAAGAAGGCAGCACCGCCGTCGCCCAAGGCACCCACCGAGAAGGATCTGGGCGTGCTGGCGCGCGTGCTGATGCCCTCGGGACCGACGCTGGGACAGGAGTTCAAGCGCATCGGCGTGGCCGGGTTCGAGGTCCCCGGGCAGGAGAACATCTGGCTGGACATCGCCGGCATCGTCCGCTCCATCGAGCGCGCTGGCGGCGAGCAGGGCGGCGTCGCCGGCCAGGGCGCGAGGCTGTTCGCGGATCGGGCGGGCGATCTGCGCGACGCGCTCTTCGAGGCGCGGCCGGGCAAGGAGGGCATCGACGCCGACCTCTGGCTGCGCTTCCTGCCGCAGAAAAAGAGCGCCGGCAGGTGAGCGGGCAGATCGAAGTGATCTGCGGTCCGATGTTCTCCGGCAAGACGGAGGAGTTGATCCGCCGCGTCAAGCGCGCGGTGATCGCCAAGCGCAAGGTGCAGGTGTTCAAGCCGCGCATCGACAGCCGGTACGACCCGGATCTGGTGGTCAGCCATTCGCAGCAGCGGATGATCTCCACCGTCATCGACCGCGCGGCGGAGATCCGCGAGAAGTTGGCCCTGGACGTGGAGGTGGTGGGCATCGACGAGGTGCAGTTCCTCGGCGCCGAGGTGGTGCCCATCGTCCGGGGCCTCGCCGACCAGGGCTTGCGCGTGATCGTCGCCGGCCTGGACCAGGACTACCGGGGAGAGCCCTTCGATCCCATGCCCCAGCTGCTCGCCGAGGCGGAGTACATCACCAAGGAGCTCGCGATCTGCGTCGTGTGCGGCGCCCCGGCGGGCCGCTCGCAGCGCATCGTGGCCGCCGAGGAGCGCGTGATGGTCGGCGCCACCAACGAGTACGAGCCGCGCTGCCGCAAGTGCTTCTCTCCGGAGCCCGTCCCGGCCAGCACGCCGGCGATCCAGGAGCTCCTTCCTTTCCTGCGCGACCGGGAGTGACCATGCGCGACCACGCTTACGACCAGGTGAAGTTCAACCCGCCGGAGCTGCAGCACCGCTACGGCAAGAACGTCCACATC
>DASRTX010000545.1:0-3512 GCA_035655715.1 Myxococcales bacterium
GGACGAGCCGTACGTGGTGCGCGCGGTCCACCGGGACGGACGGCTGATCCACGTCGAGCTGCACCAGCGGGTCACGCAGTTGGACGGCCAGGAAGTGATCACCGGCGTGGTCCTGGACGTGGACGCCCGGGTGCGCGCCGAGGCCGCCGAGCGGCATTCGGACCGGCGGCTGCGCGACGTGCTCGAGACCACCCAGTTCCTGGCCCTGCTGCTCGACATGCAGGGCCGCATCGAGTTCTGCAACGACGCGGTGCTGCGCCTGGCCGGCTACCAGCGCGAGGAGATGCTGGGGCAGGACTGGTTCGAGCTCTGCGTCCCTCCCGAGCAGCGCGAGGTGCGCCGCAACGGATACGTGGAGGGACTGCCGGACGGGACCCTCAACACCCACGACGAGCGCGAGGTGGTGATCCGCTCGGGGGAAGTGCGGCTGGTGGAGTGGAACGTGGTGCCGCTGCGCGATGCCGACCGCCGCGTCTGTGGCTCGGCGGCCATCGGGACCGACGTCACCGAGCGCCGCCGCGCCGCCGAGAAGCTGCTCCACGACGCCTTCCACGACCCGCTCACCGGCCTTCCCAACCGGGCCCTGTTCATCGATCGCCTCGAGCACCGCCTGGCGCTGGAGAAGCGGCGGCAGGACACCATGTTCTCGGTGCTCTTCGTCGACGTGGACCGCTTCAAGGTGATCAACGACAGCCTCGGCCACGTGCTCGGCGACCAACTGCTCGTCGAGATGGGCAGGCGGCTCGTGTCCTGCGTCCGCCCCGGCGACACGGTGGCGCGGATGGGCGGCGACGAGTTCACCATCCTGCTCGAGGACGTGCCGGAGCGGAGCGAGGCGCGCGATGTCGCCGACCGGCTACAAGAAAGCCTGGGGCTGCCCTACTGGCTGGGCGGCCACGAGGTGTTCAGCGGGGCCTCCATCGGCATCGCCCACGGGCACGGCGCCTACGCGCAGCCGCAGGACATCCTCCGCGATGCGGACATCGCGCTCTACCGTGCCAAGGCCCGCGGACGGGGGCGCTGGGTCGAGTTCGACGCCAGCATGCACGACCGCGCGGTGGCGCTCCTGCGCCTGGAGACCGACCTGCGCCGCGCGCTCCTCCGCGAGGAATTCCTGCTGCACTACCAGCCGGTGATCTCGCTGCGCACGGGCCGGATCACGGGTGCGGAGGCGCTGCTCCGCTGGCAGCATCCGGAGCGCGGAATGGTTCCGCCCATGGACTTCATCCCGCTCGCCGAGGAGACGGGCCTGATCGTCCCCATCGGCGCGTGGGTGCTGCGCGAGGCTTGCCGGCAGCTGAAGCAGTGGCAGCGCAGGGCGGGGCTGCCCTCGCTGGAGGTGAGCGTGAACCTCAGCTCCGGCCAGTTCCAGGGGCCCGGCCTGCTCACCGACGTGGCGGAAGTGCTGCGCGAGACGGGCCTCTCGCCGCGCTCCCTGCGGCTGGAAGTGACCGAGTCGCTGCTGATGGAAAAGGACCCGCAGATCGCGCGCAACATGACCGAGCTCCGGTCGATGGGAGTGCGCATCGACCTCGACGACTTCGGCACCGGCTACTCTTCGCTCGCCTACCTGCACCAGTTCCCCATCGACACCTTGAAGATCGACCGCAGCTTCGTCCAGCGCATCGGCGAGACCGAGGAGGCGCTGGAGATCGTCAACACCATCCTCGCGCTGGCGCAGGGCCTGGACATGGAGGTGGTGGCGGAAGGGGTGGAGAACGAGAGGCAGCTTCAGATCCTGCGCCAGCTGCGGTGCGGCTATGCGCAGGGATACCATTTGAGCAGGCCGATGGAGGGGGGGCGGTTCGAGGCGCTGCTCGGCGAAGGGCGAAGCTGGGCGGCGTAGGCCGGGATCTTCAAAGCCGCCGCGCCGCTTGCGCGGTGCGACCGCGCGGTGTACAGACCGCCGCCCATGAAGATCCACGAGTACCAGGCGAAAGAGATCTTGCGCGGGTACGGCGTCGCGGTGCCGCGCGGCAAGCTCGTCCAGTCCAAGGAAGAAGCGATTGCCGCGGCGCGCGAGTTCCTTTCCGGTGAGAGAAAAGTGTGCGTCGTGAAGGCGCAGATCCACGCCGGGGGCCGCGGCAAGGGCGGCGGCGTGAAGCTGGCAAAGTCGCCCGAAGAGGCGGGCGGGATCTTCGAGAAGATGATGGGCATGCAGCTGGTCACGCACCAGACCGGCCCGCAGGGGCAGAAAGTCCGCAAGGTCTACGTCGAAGAGGGCATGGACATCGCCCGCGAGCTCTACCTCGGCATCACCCTCGACCGGGCCCTGGCCCGCAACGTGTTGATGGCCAGCTCGGAAGGCGGCGTGGAGATCGAGGAGGTGGCGGCGACGCACCCCGAGAAGATCCTCCGCGCCGCGGTGGACCCGGTGGTGGGGCTGGCCGGCTACCAGGCGCGCGATCTGGCGTTCGAGTTGGCCCTTTCCGGCTCGGCGGTGAACAGCTTCGTCAAGTTCGCCTCGGCCATGTACCGCGCCTACGACGCCACCGACGCCTCGATCGTCGAGATCAACCCGCTGGTGGTGACGAAGGCGGGCGAGGTGATCGCGCTCGACGCCAAGATCAACCTCGACGACAACGCCCTCTTCCGCCACAAGCAGCTGGCGGCGCTCCGCGACCCCGACGAGGAGGACCCGCGCGAGGCGCAAGCCAAGGAGCACGACCTCAGCTACGTGGGCCTGGAAGGCAACATCGGCTGCATGGTGAACGGGGCCGGCCTGGCCATGAGCACCATGGACATGATCAAGCTCGCCGGCGGACAGCCCGCCAACTTCCTCGACGTGGGCGGCGGGGCCGACGAGGCCAAGGTGACGGCGGCGTTCAAGCTGCTGCTCGCCGATCCGCAAGTGAAGGCGGTGCTGGTCAACATCTTCGGCGGCATCATGAAGTGCGACGTGATCGCGGGGGGCATCATCGCCGCGGCGAAGCAGGTGAAGCTCGACATGCCCCTGGTGGTGCGGCTGGAAGGCACCAACGTGAAGGAAGGCAAGGCGCTGCTCGCCTCGAGCGGGCTGGCCATCACCCCGGCGGACGATCTCGGCGATGCGGCCCGCAAGGCCGTCGCCGCGGTCAAGGCATCCACATAAGTGGGCCTGGTCTCGTCCATCTTCCGCAACGTCCTCGGCAAGCCAGGCGCCGCCGACTTCCGCGACAGCGCCGAGCACTTCGTCACCGTGCTGCGCCAGCAGGGCATCGCCCTCACGTTCGGCCGCGAAGAGCTGCGCTACGTGGACGACCTGGCGGAGCGGCTCGCGCGCCACAACGAGTTCCGCGACGCGCTCGGGTGCTGGCTGGGCGAGGTGCTGGTCCGCAATTTCGCCGGCGAGTGGGTGCCGGGGCACGCCCTCGGGCCCGCGGTCCGGGTGCAGACGCCCGACAAGGGGACCCGGCATCTGTTTCCGCTCGGTTGGGTCTACCGGCGGGCGGACGGCGGCGAAGCGGAGAGCATCGCCGCCAAGCTGCACCGGGAGCTCGGCTACCCCGACCCGACAGTCCTCGGCCGATTCA
>DASRTX010000546.1:0-14559 GCA_035655715.1 Myxococcales bacterium
GGGTGCAGCAGCTTCGCCAGGCGCTTGAGCGGCAGCGTCGACAGCTCGGCGATGTCCATGTCGGCGAAGGTGACCGACAGCGATTCACGTCGCAGCCGCTTGCCGCCGCACGCGGGGCATTCCGTGCTCAGCATGTAGCGCGCCACCCTCCGCTTCATCATCTCGCTCTGCGTGTTGGCGAAAGTCTCCATCACGTAGCGCCGCGCGCTGGTGAAGGTGCCCATGTAGCTGGGCTCCTCCTTGCGCTTGAGGGCGCGGCGCACCTCCGCCCGCGTGTACCCGGCGTACACCGGCACGGTGGGCTGCTCATCGGTGAAGAGGATCCAGTCGCGTTCTTTCTGCGGCAGCTCCCGCCAGGGACGATCGACGTCGTAGCCCAGCGTGGTGAGGATGTCGCGCAGGTTCTGTCCATGCCATGCCGGCGGCCAGGCCGCGATGGCGCGTTCCGCGATGCTGAGCGAATCGTCCGGCACCATCGACTTCCCGGTGACCTCGTAGACGCGGCCCAACCCGTGGCATCTGGGGCATGCGCCCGCGGGGGTATTGGGCGAGAAGGCCTCGGCTTCGAGGTGCTCCTGACCCTCCGGATACGTGCCAGCGCGGGAATAGAGGAGGCGGAGCGAATTGGAGATGGTGGTCACGCTTCCCACCGACGAGCGCGAGGTGGGCGAGCCACGCTGCTGCTGCAGCGCCACCGCCGGCGGAAGACCCTCGATGGAATCGACCTCCGGCACCGCCACCTGCTCGATCAGCCGGCGTGCATACGGCGCCACCGACTCGAAATAACGCCGCTGCGCCTCCGCGTAGAGCGTGCCGAAGGCCAGCGACGACTTGCCGGATCCGGAGATGCCCGTGAAGACCACCAGGGCGTCGCGGGGGATGTCCACGTCGACGTTCTTGAGGTTGTGCACGCGCGCCCCGTGGACGCGGACGAAGTCGCCCCGTCTGGAGTCGCGGCGTTTCGCGCGCTTCACTTCAGGCGCTTCACCAGCGCGCCCTGGTGCCAGTAGTAGACCGCGGTGTCGTCCACCAGAGGGCCGGCCCAGTCGTTGTCGGACGCGGTGTCCACGGCGGTGAACCCGCTGCCGTCGGCGTTGCCACGGAAGAGGCCGTGGGGATCGGAGTTCGGCCCGGTCCACATCCACCAGACGACGGAGGCGTTGACATCGAAGTCGATGCGGAAAGCGCGGCCCGCGTTCCCCGAGACGACATGGCGGCCCGAGCCGTCCTTGTTCAGGGCGAAGATCACGCCGTTGTCGTCGCGGTAATAGACGTTGCGGAAGTCGGCGCGCAGCGTGATCGGCACGGCGTCGGCGGTGACCAGCGTGGTCACCGGGCCGCCTGACTTGTCCATGCGCTTGATCCCGCGATCGCTGCCATTCAGCGAGACGTAGGTGAAGTACACCGAGCCGGAGTCGACCGCGAGGCCGGCGTTGGCCGGTTGTCCCGCCGCGAGCACCCGATCGACGCGGTTCTCCATCCGGTGGATGGAGCCGGGCTCCGAAAGCGTCTGCAGTACCGGGAAGAAGAGAGCGCCGTTGTCGAGCACGAGGTTTCCGATGGGATGCCCCGCGACCGAGAAGATGGTGGAAGCCGTTCCTCCGCCCACCGGCACCGAGAAGACGCTTTGGCCTCCGACGGTTCCCGAGGAGACGAAGTAGAGGAAGGCGTCGTCCGCCACCATCTCGACGCCGACGCTGGAACTCACGCGCCTTGCCGCTCCGCCGGATTTCGGAACCGCCCAGGTGGAGGCGCCGTCGGAGAGGGACCTGACAAAGAAGACGTCTTTGGAGTTGATGGCCAGCGCGTTGGTGCTGGTGGAGCCGTCATTCGCGAAGAGCGTCTGCACCGCAGCGCCAAAGCTGGCGCTGACCCGTACCTCTCCCCGGACCGCGATCGAGCAGGTGGCGGAGGCGCCGCTGCAGGCTCCGCCCCAACCGAGGAACCTCGCATCGGCGGCGGGCATGGCCGTCAAGGTCACGGTGGGATTGCCGGCGGGGAAGGTGACATCGCAGGTGGTGGCCCCGCTGCCGCAATCGATGCCACCGCCGGTGACACGGCCGGGTCCGGCCGTCGATACGATCAAGTGCCCCTGCTGCGGCAGGGTTGGATCGAAATGGGCGAAGACTTGCGCGTCGGCACGGAGTGCGATCGCGCATGTGCCCGGGCCGCTGCAGCCGCCACCCCATCCCGCGAAGCTGGAGTTCGCCGAGGCGCTGGATGCGAGCGAGACCGTGGTCCCGTCGGGGAAGTCTGAGCTGCAAGTAGCGGAGTCGCAGTCGATGCCGGGCGGGCTGGAGACGACGCGGCCGGATCCCTCGACGATGACGGTGAGTCGATGCGAGCCGGACGGCGGCGCTTGCCGTGCGAAGGTCGCGGCGACGGACGTCTCCGCGTTCAGGGTGAGCTGGCAGGACCCGGTGCCGGCGCAGGCGCCGGACCAACCCGTGAAGGTGGCGCCGGCATCGGGCACCGCCTGCAATTGCAGCTGCGATCCGGTCGCCAAGGGCGTGGTGCACGCGCCGCGGCAGTCGTTGCCGGCGCCGCGGATCAGCCCGTCGCCGGTGGTGGCGAGATGGAGCGCCACCTGGGCGCCGCCTCCCGTACCGCCGCTGCCGTTCGGATTGCTGCTGCCACACGCGATGGCCAGGACCACGACCGACGACAAAGCAGCGCGCATACATCATCCTCCGGATGTGCGCTAAGGGTTTGGAGCAGTTCGCGATATGACAATCGGAAAAGATCTTCCGTGGCTGCCAGGCAACCGCTCGACGACATGACCATCCGCGCCCATCTCCTGCTGCTCGCCCTCGCGGCCGTCGTTCCCGTCCTGGGGTTCGCGCTGGTCGCCTCCGTCCTGCTGGTCGCCCATGACCGGGAGACGCGCCGGGCGGGCGCCGTGGACAGCGCGCGGGCGATGATGACCGCGGTCGATGCCGAGCTGAGCGGCTCCATCGCCACGCTACGGAGCCTGTCAGCTTCGCGTGCGCTGGCCGCCGACGATCTGGCCGGGTTCTACGCCGCCGCCGGCCGTGTGCTCGCCACCCAGCCGGGCTGGCTGAACGTCACCCTGGCGCGTCCCACCGGCGAGGTGCTGGTGAATGTGGCGGCCGCTCCCGGCGCGACGCTTGGGGTCACCCCCGACAAGCCCAGCCTGGAACGCGTGGCGAAGACGGCGGAGCCCACCGTCGGCGACCTGATCACCGACGAGGTCACGGGCGCTCCCGGCGTTCCCGTCCGCGTTCCGGTGGTGCGCGGAGGCGCCGCAACCTACGTGCTCTCGGCCATCGTGAGGCCCGACGCCATCGCCCGGATCATCCAGAACCAGGACCTGCCGGCGGACTGGTACAGCGGCGTCGTCGATCGGCAGCTGCGATTCGTTGCCCGGGTTCCGCGCGTGCCCGCGGGCAGCCCGGCTTCCGCGAGCTTCCAGGCGGCCATCTCGAGGTCGAAGGAAGGCTGGTATCGCGGCCTGACCGTGGAAGGCACCGACACCTTCACCGCGCACAAGACATCCAGCTTCAGCGGCTGGTCCATCGGCGTGGCCATTCCCACCGCCACGGTGGAGGCCGCGGCGCGCCGCAGCGCCTGGCTGATGGTGGCGGGCGCGCTGGTTTCCATCGCCCTGGCCTTCCTGGCCACGCTGGTGGTGGGACGCCGCATCGCCTCGCCCATCCGCGCGCTGGCTTCCGCGGCCCATGCCCTCGATCGCGGAGAGGAGCCGCACATCCAGGATGGCGGTGTCGTGCAAGAGGTGTCGCAGGTGGCGGCCGCGCTGCGCGAGGCGGCCTCGGCGGTGCGCGAGCGCGAGTTGCTGATGAACCGCGAGAAGGAGGCGCTGCAGGCGGCAGATCTGGCGAAGGACGAGTTCCTCGCCATGCTCAGCCACGAGCTGCGCAATCCGCTGGCCGCGCTGAGCTCCGCCGCGCACCTGCTCAAGGTGGTCGACGCCGGCCACCCGGCCGCGGCAAGGGCGCGCGCGGTGATCGATCGGCAGACGCGCCACATGACGCGCCTGATCGAAGACCTGCTGGACGTGAGCCGCATCCGCATGGGCAAGGCCAGCCTCGAGCGCAAGCACTTCGACCTCGCCGAGGCCGTCTTCCGCGTGGTGGAGGGATGGCGCAGCGGCGGCCGGCTGGGGCGCCACCCGGTGGAGCTGGTCCGGGCGCCGGTGTGGATCGACGGCGACCGCGAGCGGGTGGAGCAGATCGTCTCCAACCTGCTCGACAACGCGGTCAAGTTCACCCCCGCCGGCGGGACCATCGCGGTGAGCGTCGGCCGCGAGGGTGATTCCGCTGTGCTCCGCGTGGCCGATCGCGGCGAAGGCATCGCGCCGGAGCTGATCGGGCGCGTCTTCGACCTCTTCGTCCAGGGTGAGCAACTCATCGACCGCGGGAAGGGCGGCATGGGCATTGGCCTTTCGCTGGTGAAGCGGCTCTCCGAGATGCACGGTGGCACGGTCTCCGCGTCGAGCGGCGGCCGCGGCCAGGGCGCCACTTTCACCGTTCGCATTCCGGCGGTGCAGCCCGTGGAAGCGCCGGAAGCGCGCCCGGTCGCTCCGGCTGCAAAGACCGCGCGGCGCGTCCTGATCATCGAGGACAACGACGACGCGCGCGAGATGCTGCGCACCGCCCTGGCCGTGAACGGGCATCAGGTGCAGGACGCGCGCGACGGCGCCAGCGGGCTGGCCGCCGCCGCGCAGGCGAGGTTCGACGTCGCGCTCATCGACATCGGGCTGCCGGACATGAACGGCTATGAGGTGGCGCGCCGGCTGCGCGCCTCGGCGGACGGGCGGGTGCGGCTCATCGCCCTGACCGGGTACGGGCAGAGCGAGGATCGCCGCCGGGCGGAGGAGGCGGGATTCGACCTGCACCTCACCAAGCCCGTGGACAGCGAGCGACTGGAAGCCGTCTTCGCGTCGCTCACTGCGAGTTGACCTGTCCGGCGGGGAGCGGCGGCGCGCTGGGCGGCGGCTGCCGGTGGTGCGTGGCCTGCTCGAATGCGTAGGCGTATCCGATCAGCCTGGGCTCGCTGAATGCCGGGCCCGAGAAGGTCACGCCGTAAGGCGCGGGCCTGGCGTCGAATCCCTCGGGAAACGGCGTGGGTGGCGCGAACGGCGGCGGGGAGGCCGCGGGGTTGTCGACGAACCCTCCCGGGACCACCACGCTGGGATAGCCGGCCCGGGCGGCGATGTTCGCGCCGCGGTTGGAAGGAAAGAGAACCGCGTCGAAGCTCCGGTAGAGGACGTCGAGGCCGCGGGTGCGGCAGATGTCGAGGTCCTTGGCGCGGTCGGCGAGGTACCGCCGCGTGTCGGCGCTGCCCGCGGCGGTGTCCAGCGAGTCGGCGGCGATGGCCAGCGCCTGTCCGTACTTGAGCGCGGCCTTGGTGCCGTCGACGAGGAAGCGGTCGTTGAAGGCGATCACCTCCGCGAGCGTGCGCGCCGGGGCGCCTGGACCCAGCCCTGCCAGGTACGCGTTGAGGTCGCGCTTGAAGCCGTAGAGCAGCACGGTGGAACATCCCTGGGAGATGGGCAGGCCGCCGCATCCGGGAAAGGCGTTGAGGTCCGCCTGGTCGGGGATCTCGCGGAAGTCCTCGACGCGGGCGCCCTCCGCACGCAGCACGGCGATGGCGTCGGTCATGATCTTTTTCTGCGCGGCGCTCAGCGCTGGGCGGCCGAGGGAATCGGTCCAGTAGCTGAAGTGCGGAACCGCGATGCGCGCGCCGCGAAGGGCACGGCGGTCGAGAAACTTCGTGTAGTCGCTGAAGCAGCGTCCGCGCTTGAGACAGGCGGCGGTGGCGGGATCCTTGGGGTCATGGCCTGCCATCGCGCCGAGCAGCACCGCAGCATCGGTGACGGTACGTGCCAGTGGACCGGCGGTGTCCTGATCGGCGGTGATGGGGACGATGCCCGTGCGGCTCACCAGCCCCACGGTGGGCTTGATGCCGACGAGGAGGTTCTGCGAGGCGGGGCTGAGGATCGATCCCGACGTCTCGGTGCCGACGCCCACCATGGCCAAATTCGCCGAAACGGCGATCGCCGGCCCCGAGCTGGAGCCGCCGGTGGCCAGCGCAGGGCGGCCGTCGTCCAGGCCGTTGCGCGGGTCGGGCCGCGGATCGAACGGATTGAACCCGTACCCGGCGCGGGCCAGATCGCCGCCGCTTTGGAAGAGCCGGAAGCGGAGCAGGGAGCTATAGCCCGTGGGCATGGCCAGGGCGATGAAGTTGGCGAACTCGGTCAGCGTGCCCTTTCCCAGGATGACCGCGCCCGCCGCGCGCAGCTTCTGCGCGATGAAAGCGTCCTGTAGCGGCATCGATCCTGCCAGCGCCACGGAGCCGGCCGTGGTGGGCATGTCTCTGGTGTCGACGTTGTCCTTGAGGACGACGGGAACGCCGAAGAGGGGCCCGGCGCCTGGCGCGCGCGCGGCTTCGAGCGCGTGCTCGTTGAGGTGCGCGAAGGCGTTCAGGCGGCGGTCGTACGCGGCGATGCGCTGCAAGTACATGCGCGTCAGCGCCTCCGGGGTGAGCCTGCCCGAACGCATCTCGCGCTGGACGTCCGCGATGGTCGCCTCGACCAGCTGGAATTCGTCGGCGCGGGCGGCGTGCGGCAGGACCACCGCGCAGAAGGCGAGCAGACCGGCAAGCCGGGAGCGGTTCATCGGAAGATTGTCGCCTCCCTCGCGACGGCCGGGCAACTGGGATGCCATGCCCGGGCCGTGAATCATCGCGGCGGCCCGGGCATCTGCACCGGCATCCATCCGCGAGGAGGCGACCGTGGCGAAGATGAGAGCGGTACAGGTGTCGAAGGCTGGAGGGCCGTTCGAGGTGGTGGAGCGGGACGTACCCGAGGTGGGCCCCAACCAGGTCCGGATCAAGGTGGAGGCCTGCGGCATCTGTCACAGCGACGCGTTCGTCAAGGCGGGCGCCTTTCCCGGTCTCCAGCTGCCGCGCGTGCCGGGCCACGAGATCGCGGGGCGGATCGACGCGGTGGGCGCGCAAGTGACTGAGTGGAAGAAGGGCGACCGCGCGGGCGCCGGCTGGCACGGGGGCAACTGCTTCGTCTGCAACGCATGCCGCAAGGGCCAGTTCATCAACTGCGAGCGCGCGCGCATCACCGGCATCAGCTTCGACGGCGGCTACGCCGAACACGTGGTGGTGCCGCGCGAAGCGGTGGCGCGGATTCCCGAGAAGCTGGAGCCGGCCGAGGCGGCGCCGCTGCTCTGCGCCGGAATCACCACCTACAACTCGCTGCGCAACAGCGGCGCCCGGCCCGGCGACACGGTGGCAGTGGTGGGCATCGGCGGGCTCGGTCACCTCGCCATCCAGTATGCGGCGCGGATGGGCTTCCGCACGGTGGCGATCTCGCGCGGCAAGGACAAGGAGGAACTGGCCCGCAAGCTCGGCGCGCACGAGTACGTGGATACCGACGCGGGGCCGGCCGCGGAGGCGCTCAAGCGGTTGGGCGGGGCCGATCTCGTCCTGGCCACGGCCCCCAACAGCGGCGCCATCACCGCCACCGTGGGAGGTCTGAAGGCGCGCGGCAAGCTGCTGATCGTCGCCGCGCCGCACGAGCCGCTCAGCCTCTCCGCCTTCGATCTCCTCAGCGGCAGGACCGTGGCGGGATGGCCCAGCGGCAGCGCCATCGACTCCGAGGAAACCATGGCCTTCAGCGTCCTGACCGGCGTGCGCCCGCGCATCGAGACGTTCAAGCTGGATCAGGCCGAAGAGGCGCTGGCCAAGGTGCTGCAGAACCGCGTTCGCTTCCGCGCGGTGCTGGTGCCGTAGGCAGGCTGTAGCGCGGCGAGGCTTGAAGTGAGCAGGGGCCCGGGAAGAAGATGGAGCACCAGCCCGGAGCCACCATGGCCAGCAGTCCACAGCGGCGCGACACGCCCAAGGTCCCGCCCGTCGAAGGGGCGCCCTCGCGGTTGCGCCTGAATCTGGTGGGCGGGCTGCTGCTGGCGACGCTCGCCGGTGCGGTGGCGCTCTCGATCTCGCTCTGGATCCGGCTGGAGCGGACGCGAGCAGAGCTGGCCGAGGAGGCGGCTCCCGCCGCGACGGCACCGGTCGCGCACAGCGTTCCCGCGCCGATCGAGACGCCGGCCGAGCCGGTCGAGGCCGCCGCGACGCCGCCGCCTGCCCCACCTGCCGCCGCACCGGCGGTGGAGGAGAGGCTCGTGTTGTTGCTCACCGTGGGGACGCGCCACTATGCCGAGAAGCAGCTCCGGCTCTTGAAGCAGAAGTGCCGCGCCCCCCTGGCCGTCTACCAGCAGCGTCGCGGCCGCTGCGCCTGGTCCACCTGTTACGCCGTGGCGGCGCGCGAGGAAGACGCCGAGCTGGCGCGCCCCTGCGGCGAGACCAAGGGGCAAGTGGTCCGCGACCGGAAAGATTTCGCCGCGCTCCAAGGCGGTTGACGGCCGTCACATACAGGCTTTTCGCCGCACGATAATCTGGGGTCGGGTTCCGGGGCCGCTCGACGGCCGGGACGAAAGGACGCCGCAATGGCTCCGCTGGTGGTTGCGCTGCAGACGATGGTAGCGATCCAGGCCCTCCAGGCGGTGGCCCTGGTCCTCGCGGTGGCCTATCTGGTGCGGCGGCTCCGTTTCGAGGCCGCGCAGAACCGGCGTCACGAGAGCGCGCAACTGCAGCTGCTGGCGGCCGAGCTGGCAAAGCTGGGCGTCACCGTCGGAGCGGCGCGGGCCGAGTCGGCCACCTTCCTGGAGGCGGTCTTCTCCGGCGTCCGCGGCATGGCGCGCAACCTCGACGCGGCGCGCGCCACCTCCGCGCAGACCCTGGAGGAGATGCGGCGCCGGTTCGATCCCCTCGGTTCCGATCCGTCGCCGCAGCCGGCGGAGGCGCCCGCGGAGGTTGGGCGGCTCGAGCTTGACTCCCTCCGCCCGGGGCGCTCGCTGCAAGAGTCGCGGCTGGCGGAGATGGTGCGGCTGCGCGAGACCCAGGCGCGCCGCCGGCTGCGCGGCCAGGCAGGATAGTCGCCGCCTTGATCCCGATCTGAGCTTGCAGCAAACATGCAGGGGTCCGGCCGCGCCCGGGAGGGCCTCGCCATGTTCACGCAGGTCGCGATCGTGGGAGCGGGTCCGGCCGGGCTCTTCCTCTCCCACCTTTTGCACCGCCAGGGCATCGGCTCGGTGGTGCTGGAGGCGCGCACCCGCCAGGAGATCGAATCCACCATCCGCGCCGGCGTGCTGGAGCAGGGCACGGTGGATCTGCTCGACAAGACCGGCGTCGGCGCCCGCATGCACCGCGAGGGCGCGCTCCACCACGGCATCAACCTCCGCTTCGGCGGCGTCACGCACCGCATCGATCTGCGGGGGCTGACGGGCCGCTCGATCATGCTCTACGCGCAGCACGAGGTGATCCGGGACCTGGTCCGGGCGCGGCTGGACGCGGGCGGCGAGATGCTCTTCGAGGTGGAGGAAGTGGGCATCCAGGACGCCGCGGGTCCGCGGCCGCGCGTCCGCTTCCGCCAGGGCGGCGAGGCGCGCGAGATCTCCTGCGACTTCGTGGCCGGCTGCGACGGCTTCCACGGCGTCAGCCGCTGGGCCATCCCGGAGGCGGCGCGCACCGAGTACCAGCACGTCTACCCGTTCGGCTGGTTCGGCATCCTGGTCCGCGCGCCCCGCTCCTCGGAGGAGTTGATCTACGCGCGGCACGACCGCGGCTTTGCCCTGGTCAGCACCCGGTCGGCGGAGATCCAGCGCCTCTACTTCCAGTGCGACCCCTCAGAGGACGCGGAGCGCTGGTCCGACGAGCGCATCTGGGAGGAGCTGCACGCCCGCCTTGCGACCGGCGAGGGCTGGAAGCTGATCGAGGGCGAGATCCTCCAGAAGGGCGTCATCGCCATGCGCTCCTTCGTGGTGGAGCCGATGCAGCACGGCCGGCTCTTCCTGGCCGGCGACGCGGCGCACATCGTCCCCGCCACCGGCGCCAAGGGCATGAACCTCGCCATCTCCGACGTGTACGTGCTCTCGCGCGCGCTGAACGAGTTCTTCCGCAACGGCAGCACGGCGCTCCTCGATGGCTACACCGCCACGTGCCTTCGCCGCGTGTGGCAAGCCCAGCGCTTCTCTCGCTGGATGACCGCGCTCACCCACCGCGACGAGCGGGACGACGCCTTCAGCCGCCGGCTGCAGCTGGCGGAGCTCGAGCAGGTCACCAGCTCGCAAGCCGCCGCCACCGCGCTGGCCGAGAACTACACCGGCCTGCCCATCGAGTAACGCCTTCCCGGAGGCCGCCTTTGACGGCAAGAGGGGGCTGTCCTACGGTCGGCGCCGTGAGCGATCTCCTCTCGCCGCTCTTCCGCGCCCCGCGCGCCACCATCCTCTTCGGCGACCAGGCCCGGTTGCAGGGGATGCTCGACTTCGAGGCGGCGCTGGCGCGGGCGGAGGCGCAGGCGGGGATGATCCCTGCCGCGGCCGCTGAGGCCATCGCGGGGCACTGCCGCGCGGAGCTGCTGGACGCCGGCGCGCTGGCGGAGGCCACCGGACGCGCCGGCAACCCGGTCATTCCCCTCGTGGCCGCCTTGACCCGATCGGTGGCGGCGGTCGACGCCGCGGCGGCGGCCCACGTGCATCGGGGCGCCACCAGCCAGGACGCCATGGACACCGGCCTGGTCCTGCAGCTCCGTGCGTTCATCGAGGTGTTGGCAGCGGATCTGGAGCGGCTCTCCGCGGCGCTGGCCAGGCTGGCGAACGCCCATCGCGCTACGCCCATCTGCGGACGCACCTGGCTGCAGCAGGCAGCGCCGACCGTGTTCGGTCTCAAGGCGGCGGGCTTCCTCGACGCCCTCGAGCGCCATCTGGAGCGGCTGCGCGAGCTGCGGCCGAGGCTTCTGGTGTTGCAGTTCGGCGGTGCGGTCGGCACGCTCGGATCGCTGGAATCGCGCGGGCCCCAGGTGGCCGAAGCGCTCTCCCGCGAGCTGCAGCTGGGCCTGCCCGAGATGCCCTGGCACGCCCACCGCGATCGGCTGGTGGAACTGGCCGCGTGGTTGGGCCTGCTCGTGGGCACGCTGGGGAAGATGGCGCGCGACCTCGCCTTGCTGGCGCAGGGGGAAGTCGCCGAGGCCTTCGAGGCGGGCGGCGAGGGGCGCGGAGGTTCTTCCGCCATGCCGCAGAAGCGCAATCCCGTCAGCGCCGCGGTGGTGCTGGCGGCTGCCGCGCGCGCTCCGGGGCTGGTGGCGACGCTGCTCTCAGCCATGGTGCAGGAACACGAGCGGGGACTGGGCGGGTGGCACGCGGAGTGGGAGACGCTTCCCGAGCTGAGCCTGCTGGCGGCGGGCGCGGCGCATCAGAGCGCGGCCATGGTGGAGACGCTGGAAGTGGATCCGGCGCGCATGCGCGAGAATCTGACGAACACCCGGGGTCTGGTCTTCGCCGAGGCCGTAGCCAGCCGCCTGGCGCCGCGCGCCGGCCGCACGGAGGCGCACGAGCTGGTCGCGCGCGCCTCGCGCAAGGCGCTGGCGGGCGGCAGGCAACTGCGCGCGGTCCTCGAAGAGGATCCGGAGGTTGCCCGACATCTCTCCGCCGGCGACCTTTCCGCCATCTTCGATTCCGGCGATTCGCCCGGCTCGGCAGGGCTGTTCATCGATCGGGTGCTGGATCGGCGGCGCCGCCGCCTGGGGGTGCCGTGATGCCGTCGATCGACGTGAAGGGCGTCGCCATCTCCTACCGGCTCGAGGGCGCCGCAGACAAGCCGGTGCTGATGCTCTCGCATTCGCTCGGCGCCGATGTGTCCATGTGGGACGGACAGGTCGACGCGCTCGGCGCGCGCTTCCGGCTGCTGCGGTACGACGGGCGCGGCCACGGCGGCTCGGCGGTCCCCGCTGGAGACTGCACCATCGACGATCTGGGGAACGACGCCCTGGGACTCCTGGACGCCCTGCAGATCGAGCGCGTCCATTTCTGCGGCCTCTCCATGGGGGGCATGGTGGGGATGTGGCTGGGCCTCCACGCCGGAGACCGCCTGGCCAACCTGGTCCTCGCCAATACCGCCGCCGCCATCGGCGCGCCCGACATCTGGAACGCGCGCATCGAGGCGGTGCGCAGGGCGGGCATGCAGGCGGTGGTTTCCGGCGTGCTCGAGCGCTGGTTCAGCCACGGCTTCGAGGCGCGCAGCCCGGAGACGGTGGAAGAGGCGCGACGGATGGTGCTGCGCACCCCGCCGGACGGGTACGCCGCCTGCTGCGCCGCCATCCGCGACATGGACCAGCGGGCCCGGCTCTCCTCCATCCAGGCGAGGACGCTGGTGATCACCGGCCGCAACGACGTGGCCACGCCGCCCGCGCGCGGCGCCGAGATCGCGGCGGCCGTTCCCGGCTCGGCGTTGGTGCAGCTGGACACGGCGCACCTGTCCAACCTCGAGGCGCCGCAGGCCTTCAACGCAGCGGTGCTCGGATTTCTCGCCGGCTGAGAGAGAGGAGACGCGATGGCGAAGATCCCGGAGCTGTTCGAGCGCGGCCTGGCAGTCCGCCGCGAGGTGCTGGGCGCCGCGCACGTGGACGCGGCCCTGGAGCGCGCCACCGAGCTCACCGACGACTTCCAGACCTTCCTCACCGAGACGGCGTGGGGAAGCGTCTGGAGCCGCCCCGGGCTCGACCGCAAGACGCGCAGCATGCTCGCCATCGGGATGCTCGCCGTCCTCGGCCACTCCGAGGAGCTGGGGCTCCACATCCGCTCCACGCGCAGGACCGGCGTCTCGGCCGACGAGGTGAAGGAGATCCTCCTCCAGGCTGCCGTCTACGGCGGAGTGCCGGCAGCCAACGCTGCGTTCCGCCAGGCCGAGGCCGCCCTGCAGCAGTTGGCGGGCGAGGAGAAGCCGTGACCCGCGTGCTCCTGCCGCTCGCGCCGGACGAGCCCGGCGCGCAGCCGCCGTTGCTGCACGCGCCGTACCGCAGCACCCTCAAGCGCGCGCCGCGTCGCCCGCCGCTGCGCATCGAGCAGGGCCTTTCCGAAATCACCGGGCCCCGGTTCTCGCCGGCGCAGGCGGGCCCGCCGGTGGTCGATCTCAGCCGCGTGGGAAAGGGAGAGGCGCTGGGCCAGCGCATCATCGTCACCGGCCGACTGCTCGACGGCGACGGCCGGCCCGTGCCGCAGGCGCTGATCGAGGTGTGGCAATGCAATGCTGCAGGGCGCTACCTGCACGACGCCGACCAGCACGACGCGCCGCTCGATCCCCACTTCACCGGCGTGGGACAGATGCTCACCGGCCAGGACGGCGAATATCGCTTCCTCACCATCAAGCCGGGCGCTTATCCGTGGCGGAACACGGACAACGCATGGCGTCCGGCGCACATCCATTTCTCGTTGTTCGGGTCTGCCTCCGCCACGCGCCTGATCACCCAGATGTACTTCCCCGGCGACCCGCTGCTCGCGACCGATCCCATCTTCCACGGCGTGCCCGACGAGGCGGCGCGCAACCGGATGATCTCCACCTACGATCCGGGCCTGAGCGAGGCGGAGTTCGCGCTCGGGTACCGGTTCGACATCGTGCTCCGAGGCCGCGGCTCGACGCCGCTGGGGATGTGAGATGGCCGCGCGACCCGTCACGCCTTCGCAGACGGTAGGGCCGTTCTTCCACTTCGCGCTCGAGCGGGCGGGTTGGAACGACCTGACGCGCGGCGACCCGCGGGGCGAACGCATCGTCATCGAGGGCCGCGTGCTGGACGGGGAGCAGGCGCCCTGCGACGACGCGCTGCTCGAGATCTGGCAGGCGAACGCCGCCGGCAGGTATGCGCATCCCGACGACCCGCAACCCGAGGAGTTGCTCGACCCGGGGTTCACCGGTTTCGGCCGCGCCCTGACCGACGCTTCGGGCCGGTACCGCTTCGTCACCATCCGTCCGGGCCGCGTCCCGGGCCCTGGCCGCGCACTGCAGGCCCCGCACGTGAGCCTCACCGTGTTCGCGAGGGGCCTGTTGCGGGGGCTGGCCACGCGCATCTACTTCGCCGACGAGCCGTCGAACGCCGACGATCCGGTGCTGTCGTCGATCGCCGATCCCGCTGCGCGCCGGACGCTCCTGGCCCTGCGCCAACCCGGGCCGGAGGCGATCTACCGCTTCGACCTCGTGCTGCAAGGCGAGGGCGAAACGGCTTTCTTCGAGCTGTGATTTCACCAGTGAGGAATGCACGAATGAACGTTCCCCGAATCGCTTTCGCCTTTGCGCTCGCCGCGACGCTGATCGCTGCGCGTGGCGCGCCCGCGGCAGAGCCGCTGAAGATCGGCGTCATCGCCGAATTCTCCGGCCCGTTCGCCGGCTACGGCAAGCAGATGCACAACGGCATCAAGGCTTTCATCCGGCAGCACGGCGACACCGTCGCCGGCCGCAAGGTGGAGATCATCCTCAAGGACACCACCGGGCCCGCTCCCGAGGTTGCCAAGCGGCTGGCGCAGGATCTGGTCACGCAGGACAAGGTGGATTTCCTCGCCGGCTTCGGGCTCACGCCCAACGCCCTGGCGGTGGCACCGCTGGCCACGCAGGCGAAAACGCCGATGATCGTGATGAACGCCGCCTCCTCGGTGATCACCACCAAGTCTCCCTACGTGGCCC
>DASRTX010000547.1:0-9437 GCA_035655715.1 Myxococcales bacterium
CCTGCTGGGCCCAGCCCGCGACGTGGTCGGCGAATCCTTCGAGGTGGTCGAAGAGGCCGGCGAAGAAGCCGCCCTGCTTGTGGCCGCGCTGGCCCTGCCCGCGCTGGTGAGCGTGCGCGTGCCCGCCGTGCTGTCCGGGCCGCCCTTTGCGACCGGCGCGCGCGTGTCCGGCCGCATGGTGCACCACCACTGCGCCTTCGGCCGGCAAGAAAGCGCCGAAGACCTGCGAGAACGTCTCCGCGCCCTCGCCCGAGCCGATCCAGGTGTCGACCGCCGCGGGATCGACGTCCTGGAAGTTCTGCGCGTCCATGTCGCCGCGGGCCGCGCCGCGATCGACGTGGATGCGCCCGTCGGCGCCGCCGAGAATCTGCGAGAGCAGCTCGTCGACGGGGTCCACGCGCTTCCGCTCGTGCGCCAGAGGATGCCGCGGCGGAGCCTTTGCCTCCGCCTCCTCCGGCAGCTCGCCCGAAAGCCCGTGCATCCCGCTGACGAACTTGAAGAAGCCGCGGCGGATGTCGAGGTAGTGCTTGCGCGCGCTCTCCGCCTCGCGCTGCAGCGCGCCCGCCCGGGCCGCCCGCACCGCGCGCGTCACCGCCTCGCGCGTCTGCTCGCTCAGGTGCCGAACCGCCTGCACGCGGTCGGCGGCCTCCTTCGTCTGGCCCGCCTGCATCAGCTTCTCGACGTCCTTCACCGCCTGCGTCACCGCCTTGCCGAACTCGGTCACCCAGAGCAGCGCCTCCTGCACCAGCTTCTGCGCCTCGGCCTCAGGCCCCGGCACGCCGCCGAAGAGGCCTTTGACGAAATGCCATCCTTCCTGGGCGGCGTGGACCGCATCCCCCGCGAGCTGCTTGCCCTCGGCGTAGAGGTGCTTGCCCTCGCCCCACAGCTTCTTGCCGTCGCCCAGCAACTTCTTGCCGTCCCGGAAGATGTGCTTGCCGTCGGCGATCAGGTGCTTGCCCTCGCCCAGCGCGCCCTTCCAGTCGTGCGCCTTCAAGTCATCGACGAGGCTGCCTGCGTCCTTCCAGCCGCGCTTGCCGTGCTTCCAGGTCTCCTGCACGTCGTGGACGGACTTCTTCCCCTGCTTCCAGAGCGTCCCGGCGTCATGCACTGCGTGCCCGGCCTCGCCCAGGACGTGTCCCAGGTCCCCGTGCGGGCTCGCGTGCCCAGGCCGCTTGCCGTGGACCTTCTCCAGCCGCCTCGCGTGGTGTCCCTGCGCCGCCTCCAGACCCTGGTGGAAGATCTGGTGGCCCTGGTGCAGCGCGCCCTTGCCCTTCTGCGCCAGCGTGAGGGCGTCGTGCAGCTTCTCATGGCCTTTGCCCGCGCCTTCGCCGACCTGGTGCGCGAGGTGGCCCATCGGCGAATCCTCACCCAGCATCTGGCTCACCTGCTCCGCGACGCCGGCGAGCTTCTCCAGGCCCGAGTCGACCTTCTTGCCGACGCGCATGCCCTTGTCGAGGCCCTTCTCGATCTTCTCAAGGCGCGAATCGATCTTCTTGCCGGCCTTGAGGGCCTTGTTCTTGTACTGCTGGATGGCCTTGAGGCCCTGCTGCACCGATTTGCCGGGATCGTGCTTCTTCCCTTCGGCAGGCTTCTTCTGCCCGGCCTTGGGGGCCGCCGGCTTCGCTTCCAGCTTTGCCAGAGCGTCGTCGATGAGCTTGTCCTGCGTGCCGCCGCCGGTGAGGAAAGCGTACGCGGACTTGTCCTTCCGGTACTTCGCCTTCAGCGCCTGCAGATCGGCCTTGGCCTTCTTCGCCTCGGCCAGCACCTTCTTCACGTGCTCGGCGGCGTCGGTGTCGTGCAGCGCCTCGCCGAACGCCTCCACCTTGCTGCGCACGGCGTAGATGGCGCGCGTGTTCTCGTAGATGTCGGGATGCGAGGTCTCGTTGAAGCCGAAGCTGCTGATGGCAACCTGTCCGCCCAGGCCCTTGGTGTTGGCGATGGCGGCGTGCAGCTTCGCGCTGGTCTCCTTGTGCCAGCCCTCGTAGAAGGCGAGCTCCTTCTCGTACTTGTCGTTGCCCTTGGCCAGCGCCTTCGCCTCGCGGATGTAGCGCCCCACCTGGTCGCATTGCGAGCCTGCGCCCATCAGCTCGATGGCCGCTTCGTTGGCCTTCCCCTGCGCCAGGAGCTCGGCGATCTTGCGCTGCGACTGCGCGTTGCGGGTCTCGAACTTCTGCACCTCGCGCGAGACGGTGCCGATCTTCGTCCACGCCTGGGAGAGGCGCTTCGCCTTCTGCTCCTCGGTCTCATGTGCGTCGACGTGCGCGTCGGCCGCGGCGTCAGGCGCGTCGTGCGGCGACTTCTTCGTTGATTTCTGCGCCTTCTCCTTGCGCGCGCCCTCGAGGAAGACCCTGGCCTCGCCTTCCTTGTGGACGCCTGGCACCTTCTCGAGGACGTCGTGGGTCTTGCCGACCTTCTCGTTGAACTCCTTGGCGAAGCCGAGGCTCGATTCCAGGTAGCCATGGAGATGGTCGGCTCGATCGGCCAGCGAGAGCAGATGCTTTCCCAGATCGCTGTCCTCGCCGAAGAGGCCCGCCCCCTGCTTCGCCAGCGCCGCCGCCTGCTCCAGCCCGGATTGCACCTTGTCGGCGCCGGCGATGCCCTTGCCCACCACGTCGTGGACCTTGCCGAGGCCGTCGTGCACGCCCTGGGCGACCTGCTTGCCCTTGGCGACCAGCCGCTTGCCGCGCGCCAGCGCCTGCTCGAGCCGCGATTCGGGATCGCGCCGGCGCCGTGCAACCGGGGACCCGCGCGTCCGCTTGCCCGCGGCCTCGGCCAGGTGCAGCTCGGGATGCTTGCGCTTGTGGTCCTCCAGCTTGAGCCGGGCCACCTGCTCGAGCGACCCCTTCTTGCCCGCGCGCAGATCCTTGCGCGCCATCATCTTCTCGTACGCCTTGGCGGGATCCTTCACGCCGGCGTAGCCGAGACCCTTGTCCATGTAACCGCGATAGGTGGACAGCTTGTCGGAAGCGCCGTGCCCGTACTCGAGCGCCTTCTGCAGCCTGTCGTCGCCTTTGCCCGCCAGCTCGCCGATGTGCCCGACGAAATGCCCGGCGGGATTGTCGCCCAGCGCTTCCGCAAGGCCCGGCGCGAGCTCGTGCACCTGCGTGAGCACGCCGTGGACCCGTTCGCCCGCCCCCACCACCTTGTCGAGCACGCCCTGGGCCCTGGCCGCCTTGCCCGAGACCCAGATCCCGCCCTTCACCGCCTTGCTCCCCGCCTTCTCCAGCGCGCCGATGGTCCTGCGCGCGCGCGGGTTCTCCATCACCTTTTCCAGCCCGCGCAGCGGGCCGGCAAGCTTGCTGGAGGCGAGCAGCTCCTTCTCCACCTTGGAGAGGTTCTTGCCCTTGAGCAGCTTCTCGGCAGCGGTGAAGCCCTTCAGCTTCTTGAGCGCGTGGAAGGCGCCCGGGTCGAAGGCATCCAGCGTGCCGCCGGCGGCGCCCTTGAGCGCGTCCTTGAGCGAGCCGCCCGAGGCCAGCGCGGTGATGCCACCATGCAGCGCGCCGACGCCCATCTTGGCCAGCGGCCCCATCTTGAGGAAGGGGATGGCGCCGGTGACCGCGCCGCCCACCGCGGAGGCGAGCACCGACTTCCAGTCCTTGCCCTCGCTCATCGCCTGCATGGCGCCGATGCCGGCGCCGATGACGGCCTTCACCACCAGGCCACCGGGGATGAAGCTGGCGGCCAGGGACAGGCCCGTGACCAGCAGCTGACCCGCGGGGCTCTGCAAGAACTTCGAGGTGGCGTGGTACGCCGTCTTCAGGCCTCCCCACGCCTTGCCGGCGACGTCCTTGGTGGCGTTCCACACCTTGCCCAGGCCGCCCGACTTGACGAAGCCGTATCCCTTCTTCACGGCCTGGCCCAGCGGCGTGTACTCAGCCGCCTTCTTCACGAAGCTGAGGCCCTTGCGCAGGCCGCTGCCGACGGCGCCCACCACGCCGGTCTTGCGCGCCCACTCCAACCCGGCGTGGACCTTCTCCCCCGTCCACTGCGCCGCGGCCGTGGCCTTGCCCGCGGCCTGCCCGGCCTTGTGCTGCACCCAGCTGGCGGCGCCGTGCGCGGCCTGCATGCCGCTCCGCGCGACATGCGCGAGGCCGTGCGCCGAGTGCTTGATCCCGCCCCAGGCCCCCTGCGCGGTGTCGCTCGCGGCCTGGTAGAGCCGCCGGGCGCCGCTGCCCACCGCGTGCACCGCGCGGTCGATCCCGCGGTTCACCACCGATTTCACGCCGCCCACCGCGCGCGCCACCACGCCGGGGATGGATCCGACCGTGCTGCGGCCGACGTCGACGGCGCGATGGGCGAAGCTGCTGATGCCGTCGCGCGCGGTGCCCGCGAAGGCGGTGGCCGCGTCCCTGACGTCGCTCACCGTGCTGGAGACGGCGCTGATCGCACCGCTGACGTGGTCGGAGACGTTCTTCTTCAGCCAGCTTCCGAAGCTGAAGCGCGGCTTGTGGCCCTGGCCCACCAGCGTGTTGAAGGTGGCCACCGCGTTCCACATCTGGTTGGACCCGCGCGAGGCGAGGTAATGTTGCGCTGCCTGGCCGATGGGCAGGCCGTGCCCGCGCTGCGCCGTCTCGCAGAGCGCGTGCAGCGCGCCGCCGCGGGCGAAGTGTTGCGCCATCCCGCGCGCCCTCGGATGTTCGCGCGCCACGTCCTGCAAGGCCGCCGCGGTCAGCTGCGCCGGCGGTGGGCCGCGGCGCTCGGTGGTCTTCACCGCCAGCCGCTTCTGCCGCTCCTCTGCCTGCCGGACCAGATCGCGCAGCGGCGACTTCGCCTTTGCCTGCTGGAGGCCGGCGAGGAGCTTGCCGGCGTCTTGCGGAGGAGCGCGGCGGAGCTGCCGCTCCAGCTCCTTGTCGAGAGCCTTGGCCAGCGCGCCGCCGACGCCGGAGAGCGCCCCCAGCGCGCTCCGTTGGCCTGCGCCGAAACCGCCCAGGTGCGACGCGCCCAGCGCGTGGAAGCCGCCGGCCAGGCTCGTCGACCCGAGGCCCGAGGACGCCTTCACGTTGCCCAGCGCCTGCAGCCCGGTGCGCGCCTGCTTTGCCAGCTCGGCCGCCAGCTGCGACTGCGAGGCATTGCGCAGCAGCTTGTCCAGCCCCGGGTTCTCCCGGCGCAAGGCTTGGAGTTGCCGGTGCAGATCGCCGGATGCCGGCCTGGGCAGAGGAGGCGGCGACTTCGGCTTGATTCCCGCCTCCTGCGCGAGCCGGTAGAGCTGGCCCTTCCGCTCGTCGATCAGCTTGCGGAACGCTTCGACGTGCGGCGCTCCCCCGACCCGCGCCGCGATGCGGTTCATCCGCTGGAGGACGGTACTGATCTCGCGGGCGCCGTCGAGCAGTTGCTCGCCGGTCTTCCCCGCCAGACGCGCGAGGATGGAGTCGATCTGCGCGAGGTGGATGCGCAGCTCGCTGGCGTTGGGATCGACCAGCGTGCGGTGGGTGGCGGTGGCGAGGTGCGAGAGCGTCTTCTCCAGCCGCCCCGACACGGCGTTCCCCAGCGCCGCTTCGAACCGCGCGACGTGGTGCTCGAGGGCGGCGGCAGGCCTCTGCCAGGGGAGTTGCGGCTTCTGCGGCGCGGGCTTTTTGGCCCCGCCCGGCTCGGCCTTCTTCGGCTCCGGAACTTTCCGTGTCTCGAGCTTCTTGACCGGCAGCTTCGGGGGCGCCGGGAGCGGCTTCACCGCCAGGGGCTCGAGCTTCCGCTCCTTGCCTGCGACCGGTTCCGGCAGGCGCACCAGCACCGGACCCGGCCGGTTCTGCGGCAGCTCCCGCAGATCGGGAACCGGCGCCTTCCTCATCTCGTGCTGCTGCGCTCCCGCCTGCAGCGCCTTCTGTCGCTGCGACGCCTCGAAGTCGCGTTCGGCCGCGAGGTATGCCAGCCGCAGGCGCTCGTACTTCTCGCGCGCCCGGTCCCGCTCGCGCGTCGCTTCCAGGACGGCGCGGTGCTGGTCGAGGAGAAGGCCCTGGTGGCGCCGCGCCTCGGAGAGCAGCGCGGTGGCGCGATCGACGGCCGGCCTGCGCTGCTGCAGAAGCCGCACCAACTCGTCCCGGTGGCTGCCGGAGAGCTGCGGCAGCTCGAGCCCCAGCGCCTGCCAGGACTGGACGCAGGCGTCGAGATCGGCGTCGAGGTCGAACCGCTTGCTGCGGTGCTGCAGAGCCTCCAGCCGCTCGCGCTGCCGGTCGATCTGATCCCTGGGCGTGCGGGCCTCCAGCAGCCCCGGTGTCGCGCGCGCCAGCGCCGCGTCCAGCGCCTCGGCCGCGTCGTGCCAGGCGCGCAGCACGGGCCCGAGGCTGTCGGCCTTGCGCGTCTGGTCGAGCTTGCCGTCCAGGCGCGCCGCCTCGACCGATGCCTGGAGCATCAGGCGGTGGAGATGCTCCACCTCGAAACGGCTGGGCGCGCTGGACAAGCTTCCCCCGGAAAGGCCTGCGGCCCGAGCAGCTTACCCGATATCGTGCCTTTCGCTCAAGGGGTTACTTGCCCGTACCCCCGTCTGCCGGAGGCATATTCCCTTGCAGGAACTGAAGAATGCTGGCCCGCTCCTCGCTGGTGAGGTGCGTCTTCTTTTCCGCCTGCATCCGGTCCAATACCTGGGGCCAGTCGCTGCGCTCGCTCGGCTCGTGAGCCCGATGGCAGGAGGTGCATTTGGAGCGGTAGGTCCGCTCCTCCTCGGTGAGGGGCCGCGAGGGCATGGAACCGCAGGCGGCGAGGAGGAGGCCCATGAGCAGCGCGGCGGCCTTCACAGGTTGAACCCGAGGACGGAGCGCACGAAGGTCCCGCCGGCGGTGTCGCCGACGCCGAATCCCGCGCCCAGCTGCACCCAGACGCGGCTGCTCGCCCAGGAGACGGACGGGCCCACGTAGTAGGACCCCTCGGTCACGCCGTTCGCGGTCTCCTGGATGGTCCAGAACTCGGCGGCGAGCCGCAGCTGAGGGACCACCTCGTAGCGGGCGCCGAAGTCGATCTCCCAAAGGTGCCCGTCGACGGCGTGGAAGAGCTTCTGCTCCGCGACCAGGTTTGCCACCAGGCCGAACCGTCCGAAGTCCTTTTCCAAAATCAGCTTCTCCTCCGTCTCCCAGGGCGCGTTGAAGTCGGCGGGCCGCTCCAACTCGAAGTAGAGCAACAGATCCACGGGGAGCACGTTCTTCTCGAAGAGCCGGTAGCGCGTCTCCAGCCGCCAGGAATCGAACTTGAACGGCTCGGGTGGGGACTGCTCGAACACGTGGTAGAGGGCCACGTCCCAGTGGTCGGTCAGGCCGTACTCCAGCTCCACCCGCGTGGTGACGATGGCGGTGGAGAAGCCCTCCGCCGGCTTCGCGTCGACGTCGTTCCAGATCTCGAGCTCGAGGTTGCCGGCGGGCTGGGTCGCGTATTCGTAGGCCCGGATCATCGAACGCCGGTCCGCCCGCGCAGCGGGAGCGAGGCCCAGCGCCAGGGCAGCGCTGATACCGATTGTGATTCTCATTCTCAACAGTTGCCGGCACAAGGAGGACATTGCGGTCTCGCGGGAAGTGGCTAACGCTGCTTGTGGGAGGTTTGTGCGCGCGCGTTGCAGGCGGCGCAGAGGCCGTACAGCTCGAGCTTGTGGTGGGTGACGGTGAAGCCGTGTTCCTGCGCCACCCGATCTTGAAGTTCCTCGATGCGCTCGTTCTCGAACTCCACGATGTTGCCGCATGAGGTGCAGATGAGGTGGTCGTGGTGGTGCCGATCCAGCGCCGCCTCGTAGCGGGTCTGCCCGCCTTCGAAGTGGCGCGCCGAGGCCAGGCCGGCATCGGTGAGGATCTTCATGGTGCGGTAGACGGTGGCGGCGCCGATGCTCGGGTCGCGCTGCTTGGCCTTCTCCACCAGCTCGTCGACGCTCAGGTGCCCCACCTGGGCAAAGAAGGCGTCCACGATCAAGTCGCGCTGCCGGGTGGTCTTGAGGCCGCGCGCCGCGATCCAGGTGGCCAGCCGCTCGCGGGCGGCGGCGGCGGTGGCTGGCTTGCGGTGGTCGGCGGCCCGTTTCATCTTGATATTGATTCTCAGTATCGAAACGGACTCTACCGGGCGTCCGGACGAGCGTCAAGCGCCACTTCAGCGCATCCACCCGCGGCGGCGCGCCAATCCCCGCCACGCTTCGGGATCCTGGCCCGCGTCGGTCTTGGCCAGCCGCACCAGCGCGGCATGCGCCTCCTGCCGTACGCGGCCGTCCGCGTCGTCGAGCCGATCGATCAAGACGGCCGCATAGCGCGCCCCGCCGCCGCGAAAGCCGGCCAGCTCCACCGCCGCTGCGCGCACCCGCGGATCGGGCGAGGTCATCAGCGCCGGGACGTCGTCCATCCCGCTGGGCTCCGGGGCGATCTGCTGCCGCGTCGAGGGCAGGAGCAGCACCCAGATGAGCGCCCCCAGCCCCACCTGGAACATGCCGGTGGCGGCCGGGTACTTCTTCGCCCGGACCAGCGCGAATCGGTAGACGGTGAAGATGGCGAGGAAGAGCGCGAAGAGCGTGGGCGCCACCACCTGCGTCCACTGCGGCAGGCGGCGCCCGGCCAGCTCGCCTCCGGACCAGAAGGTGAAGAGCGCGGCCAGCGCCAGCAGCGCATAGAGCGCGGGCCGCAGCACCTGCACGAAGGCGAGCCCTCTGCGGACGCGAAGCCGTCCCGGATCTGCCGCGGACTCGCTCACGCCACGGGCTTTACCCCGAGGCAGCGCCCGCGTCCAGAATCACCGCGATGCGGTTCAGGCCCTTGTTCGCCTGCTCATAATGGCCGTCGGAGAAGGCGGAGGTGACGTCCTTGAGCAGCTTCTCCACCTCGGAGCGCTGCGGTTCGGACAGCCGCGCGCCGCCGCGCGCTCCCTGCAGGCGGGTGATCTTCGCCTCGACGAAGCGCTGGTCTACTCTCACCTTCTGCACGGTCTTGGAGAGATCCGCCAGGAGATCCCAGGCGCGCACGAAGTCGCGCTGGCGGCGGGCGGTGAAGACCTCGGCATTGAGCGGCTGATCCTCGGGCGGGAGGTCGCTGATCAGGATTCCGCGCGCGTCCAGATCCTTGAGCAGCTTCTTGTGCTTCTCCTCCACCGCGACCGCCTTGGGCACGTTCTTGCGGTCCCGGTACTCGGGCGGCGGGCCCTGGCGCTCGAACGCCGCCACCGCCTTCTCGCGCAGCGCCACGTCCTTGAGCCGCGCCGAGAGGTCGCGCTCCAGCGTCGCCACCTGCGACTCGCGCTCGGCCAGCTTGGCCTCCCGGGACGCCACCGCCGCGGCGCGCGCGTCCAGCGCCGTCTGCGCCGCCTTGGCCACGTCGGCATCCACGGAGCGCTTGCGCGCCTCCATCTCGAACTTCTGCGCCTGCAAGGCGGACACGCGCACTCCCAGCTGCCCCTCCAGCGCCTGCTGCTGGTGCAGCTCCTCCTCGATGCGCCGCCTCTGCTCTCCTTCGGCCGCCGCCTTGAGCCCGCGAGCCAGCTCGGCG
>DASRTX010000548.1:0-2701 GCA_035655715.1 Myxococcales bacterium
GATCTACGGGTCGCGCGAGGCGCCCGGCGCGTACAAGGCGCTGAGCGGGATCGAGCACCTCGACAAGTGCATCGAGATCGACCAGAAGCCGATCGGGCGCACGCCGCGCTCGAACCCGGCCACGTACACCAAGGTGTTCGACTGCATCCGCGACGTCTTCGCGCGGACTCCCGAAGCGCGCGCCTACGGGTACGAGCCAGGGCGGTTCTCCTTCAACGTGAAGGGCGGCCGCTGCGAGGCGTGTGAAGGCGACGGGCTGAAAGTGGTCGAGATGCACTTCCTCGCCGACGTGTTCGTGCCCTGCGAGGTGTGCCACGGCAAGCGCTTCAACGACGCCACGTTGCGGGTCGCCTTCAAGGGCAAGAACATCGCCGAAGTGCTGGACATGAGCGTGCGCGAGGCGATGGAACACTTCTCCGTGCACAAGGAGATCATCCGCATCCTCAAGACGCTGGACGACGTGGGGCTCGGGTACATCAAGATCGGCCAGCCTTCGCCCACGCTGTCGGGCGGCGAGGCGCAGCGCATCAAGCTGTCGCGCGAGCTGGCCCGCACCGACACCGGACGGACGCTGTACGTGCTCGACGAGCCCACCACCGGCCTGCACTTCGAGGACATCAAGCGGCTGCTCAGCGTGCTCAACCGGCTGGTCGAAGCGGGCAATACCGTGCTGGTGATCGAGCACAACCTCGACGTCATCAAGTGCGCCGACTGGATCATCGACGTCGGCCCTGAGGGCGGCGACAAGGGTGGCCGCATCGTCGCCACCGGCACCCCGGAACAAGTCTCCCAATCCAAGGGCAGCTACACCGGCCAATACCTCGGCAAGGTGCTGACCCGCGGGCGCGCCGCATAGTTCACGTCGCAGCTCTCACTGCGGTCCTGGGGGCGCTTCGGTTCCGGCGTCGGGGCCTTGCGGCTCGAAGAGGTCGAGGTTGCGGACCAGATCCAGCTGCTCGAGCAAGGCGAGTTGCTTGACCAGCTCCTCGTCCTCCTTGGAAAGGGGAGGTTTCTGCGCGGGAGGAGACGGCGGTGGCGGGCGCGGCGCCTGTTGGGCCGCGGCGGAAGCGGTGCACAGGGCCGCCAGCGCGACCAGCAAGAACCGCATCGCTAACCGCCGCGGCGCTCGCGGCGTCGCTCCTGCCTGCGCTCCTTCTGTTCCTGCCGGCGCTCCTGCCGGTCTTCCCTGCGCTGCTCCCGCCGATCGCGAAAACGCTGCCGCATCTGCTCGCGTTGGTCCGGCGTCATCTGCTCCCAGCGCTGCATGTTCTCCAGCAGCTGCTTGCGCTGGGCGGGATCGCTCTCCATCACCCCGCGCAGCTGCTGCCGCAGCACCGCCCGCTTGTCCGGCGGCAGCGTCTTGAAGTGCTGCCAGCGCTCGAGGACCTGCTGCCGCTCCGCCGGGCTCATCTGCTGGAAACGGCGGTAGTTCTCCAGCACCGACTGGCGCTGCCCCTCGGGCATCGACTGGAGCTTCTGGAGATTTTGCTGCAGCTCGGCCCGCTCCGCAGGCGGCAGCGACTGCAGCTCGCGGAACCGCTGCCGCAGCTCTTCCTGTTTTTCGGGAGCCAGGTTGCGGAAGCGCTCCTCGTCCGAGCTCTGCGGGCGGGCCGGCAGCGCCACGCTCAACGTCACCAGGAAAAGAAGCCCCCGCCTCACTGCCGCGCCTCCAGCGTGTGGAGCACGGAGACCACTTCCATGTCCTCCAGCGCCTGCTGGTTCTGCAGCACCGCCAGATCCTCGAACAGCTCCAGCCGCTGCGCCAGCATCACGTCGTCGCCGAGGCGCGGCTGCGGCGCAGGCAGCACTGCCACCACCACCGCGGCGGCAGTCGCCACCACAAACCCTCCCGCGCTCCAGCGCAGCCACTGCGCCAACGGCGCCGGCCGGCGGTCCTGCGCCGCCAGCGCCACCCGCGCGGCGAACCCGGGACGCGGATCGACCGGCGGCAACGGCGCCATCAGCCCCAGCGCCGGGGACATCAGATCCCGTTCCTCGCGGCAGCGCGGGCAGGCGGCGAGGTGGGTTTCCACCTCCTCCACATCCCGCCCTTCCAGCCGGCCGGCGAGCAGCGCCTGCAGCTTGTCCTCGACATGCTCCAAGATCGAGCTCCTCCCAATGCAATGCTACGGGCTACGCCCTCCGCTTGATGGGGAACCGCCGGCGCCGGAAAAGTTACAAACGGGACTCGCCGAGCCGGAAGCGGATGGGCAAGAAGCCGCCCAGGTCGATCTCGTCGCCGGTCTCGATCAGCCGCACGTCCACCGGCTGCCCCAGCCGGAACGAGCCGCGCGCCGAACGCAAGTCCTCGAAAACATGCTGTCCTTCCTTCCAGAGGATGCGCGCATGCCGCGGCGAGATCAGCGGCAGGTCCAGCCGGAGGTCCGCCCCCTCGCCGCTGCCGAGCACGAACTCGTGCTTGTCCACCTCGATCTCGGGCTTGCCGTCCACGGAGAGGTAGAGCTTCTGCGGTGGCGGTTCCCCCTTTTTGCCTTTGCGAGGCGGCTCGGGATGCAGCGGCATGCCGGGCGCCACCGCTGCCGCGTACCCCGCCAGCGCGCGCTCCACCACCTCGCGCGGCGTCAGCGAGGTCCGCTCGGCGAGTCGCCGGATGAGGTCGCGATCGGGATCGGACAGCTGGACAGGCGCCTTCCTCGCTGGAGCCTCTCGCTTGGCCGCCGCTTTTGGCTTGCGCCCCAAG
>DASRTX010000549.1:0-4560 GCA_035655715.1 Myxococcales bacterium
CGGGGACACGATACGGAATTCGTCGTATCGTGTCCCCGATTTCCCTACGCGCTCACGCCCGGGGTGAACCGGGATTGAGCAGGCCCTGCGGCACGTCGAGATAGGCCGTGGCGTCGGCGGCCGCGTCTTCCAGCGTGGGGACGATGTGCAGGCGGCCCACCTCGTCCGTCACGCCGGCCTTCTTCAGCACCGAGGCCGGCTGCGGCCGCAGGCCGGCCATGATGCAGAAGATGCGCTGTTGCCGCAGCCGCAAGAGCGCGCTCTCGAGCGCCACCAGCCCGGTCACGTCCATGGCCGGCACCGCGCCCAGATAGAGGATGAGCACCCGCGGCTGCTGCCCGATGGCCTTGAGGGCGTCCATCGCCGACTCGGCCGCGCCGAAGAAGAGTGGACCATTGACCTCGTAGAGCACCACCTCGCGCGGCAGCTTGAGCTTGAGGTGCGGATGCTCGTCTCCCACCAACTGCACGGAAGCCACCTCCGCCATTCGCCGCATGAAGAGGAACGCGGCCAGCACCATGCCGGCGGTGACGGCCACCACCATGTCGAAGACCACCGTCAGCGCGTAACAGGTGAGCAGCACCGCCACGTCGCTCTTTGGCGCCACCCGCACCATGTGGACGAAGTGGCGCGCCTCCGACATGTTCCACGCCACCATCACCAGCAGCGCCGCGAGGGAGGCCATGGGCAGGAACGAGATCGCGGGCGCCAGCAGCAGCACCGCCAGCAGCACCACCAGGGCGTGGATGACGGTGGCGATCGGCGAACGGCTCCCGTAGCGGATGCCGGTGGCGGTGCGCGCGATGGCGCCGGTGCAGGCGATGCCGCCGAAGAAGGGGCAGAGCACGTTGCCCACTCCCAGGGCGAGCAGTTCGGCGTCCGGATCGTGACGCGTGCCCGCCATCGCGTCGGCCACCACGGCGGAGAGCAAAGACTCGATGGCTCCGAGGAGCGCGATGGCGATGGCCGCCGGGAAGAGCGCGCGGAAGGTGGCCAGGTTCAACGGCAGGTCCGCTCCGAGGTGCCAGGGGAGTACGGGCAGAGGTGGCAGCCGGGGAATGCCGTGGACCTGAACGCCGTCGACGACGGAGACGAAGCGCGAGCCGATGGTCGCCACGTCGAGCTTCAGCGCCCAGGCGACGACAGCCGCCAGCGGCAGCGCCACCAGCGGCGCGGGCACCCGCTTGGTCCAGCGCGGCAGGAGCGCCAGGACCGCCAGCGTGATCAGCCCGATGACGAGCTCGGAGCCGCGCGCGGTGTGGCGGGCCTGCACGTACGACCAGACCCTCTCCAGGAAATGATCGGGCGTGTGCGCGGGCGCAAGGCCGAGCAGGTCCTTGAGCTGCAGGACACCGATCACTGTGCCGATGCCCGCCGTGAAGCCGGTGGTCACCGGATGGGGGATGAACTGGATGAGCCGTCCCAGGCGGAACAGCCCCATGGCAGCGAGCAGGATGCCGGCCATGATGCCGGCCACCAGCAGTCCCCCGAGCCCCTGCTGCACCAGAATTGGCGCGAGGATGACGATGAACGCCGCGGTGGGACCGGTCACCTGGAAGCGCGACCCGCCCAGCAGGGGCACCACCACGCCGGCGACGATGGCCGTATAGAGACCGTGCTGCGGCGGCGCTCCCACTGCGATGGCCAGCGCCATCGAGAGAGGCAGCGCGACGATGCCGACCACCACCCCGGCCAGCGCGTCGCGCCGCAGGTCTCCGAACGAATAGCCTTCGGCGAAGACGGCGCGCAACGCCGAGCCCGGCAGCTTGTGCAAGGGCGGCACCTCGGAGTGCCGGTAGCGGGTGCGTCCCACACCGTCCTTTTATCCGATCGGCCCGGCGAGGCGCGGAGTGAGCGACGATTCGCCGCGTCTGGCCCCGGAAGTCGCCACGGCGGCTGCGTCCCGAAAGGTGGGATCAATGTCCTTGCAGACACCGCGCCGTGCGCGCAGGATCGGTCCATGAAACGGTCCTCCCGCGCCGCGCCCCGCCGGATCGCGCTCTTCGCCTACCCCGGCATCCAGGGCCTGGATCTCTCCGGCCCGCTGGAGCTGTTCGCGCGGACCACTCGACTGCTGCGTGACGAGGGCCGCGCCGATCCCGGCTACTCCGTCGCCGTGGTAGGCAGCGAAGCAGGGCCGATCGCGGCGTCGTCCGGGTTCCGCTTCCTCGCCGATACGACCTTCCGCGCCGTCCGGTCCGGCGTGGACACACTCCTGATCGTGGGTGGGCAGGGCGTGGAACGGCAGCTCGGCAACCGCGCGCTCCTGGGCTGGTTGCGCCGCATGGCCCCGCGCGTCCGCCGGCTGGGCTCGGTCTGCACCGGCGCGTTCCTGCTCGCGGAGGCCGGATTGCTCGACGGCCGCGTGACCACCACGCACTGGTCGCGGGCCGCCGAGCTGGCGCGCAGGTTCCCGCGCGTTCGCGTCGAGGAAGATCGCATCTGGGTGCGGGACGGCAACGTCTACTCCTCGGCCGGCGTCAGCGCGGGCATGGACCTGGCGCTGGCGCTGATCGAGGAGGACCTGGGAGCCGAGATCGCGCTGGCGGTGGCGCGGGCCATGGTCATGTACCTGCACCGCCCGGGCGACCAGAGCCAGTACAGCGCGCCTTTGCGGCTGCAGGCCGCGCAGACGCCTTCGCTGCGCGAGCTGGTGACGTGGGCGGCGGAGCACCCGGCTGGAGATCTCTCGGTTCCGGCGCTGGCCAGGCGAATCGGCAAGAGCCCGCGGCACCTGAGCCGCGTGTTCCGGAAGGAAGTCGGCGTCGCGCCGGCGGAGGCGGTCGAACAGCTGAGGTTGGAGGCCGCGCGCCGCGCGCTTTCGCAGTCGGCGGCGGGGCTGGAGGAGATCGCCGCCCGCTGCGGCTTCGGCAGCGCCGAGGTATTGCGGCGGGTCTTCCTTCGCGCGCTCCACGTGACGCCGTCGGCGTACCGGGCGCGCTTCTCGCCGCGGCGGGAGCTGGCGTCATGAGCCGGTCGAAGGTCCATCCCGCCTTCGTCGTGGCCGGCGCGGTGTTCGTGGTGCTGCTCTGCGCGGCGGCAGTGCGGGCGACCCCATCGATCCTGATGGTGCCGCTGGAGCGCGAGTTCGGCTGGAGCCGCGCTTTGCTCTCCGCGGCGGTGTCGGTGAACCTGGTCCTCTACGGGCTGGTCGGGCCGTTCGCTGCCGCCTTGATGGAGCGATTCGGCATCCGCCGCACGGTGCTCGTCTCCCTGGCCCTGATCTGCGCCGGCGTGGCGCTGACTTCGCAGATGCGCTCGAGCTGGCAGCTGGTGGTCAGCTGGGGAATCCTGGTGGGACTGGGCACCGGCACCACGGCGATGGTGCTCGGTGCCACGGTGGTCAACCGCTGGTTCGTCTCGCGGCGCGGGACGGTGATGGGTGTGCTCACCGCCAGCACGGCCACGGGCCAGATGCTCTTCCTGCCGCTGGAGGCGCATATCGTCGAGACGCACGGCTGGCGCACCGTCACGCTGCTGGTGGCCTCGGTGCTGGCGCTGCTCTTGCCGCTCGTGGCGCTGCTGGTGCGCGACCGGCCCTCGGACCTGGGCCTGCTTCCGTACGGGGCGCCGCCGGACATGCCGGCCTTCGTTCCTTCTCGCCAGCATCCGCTCGCCAACGCGCTGCGCGTGCTGCGCGAGAGCGCCGGCAAGCCCGACTTCTGGCTGCTGGCCGGCAGCTTCTTCGTCTGTGGCGCCACCACCAACGGGCTGGTGGGCACGCACCTCGTGCCGGCGTGCATGGACCACGGCATTCCCGAGGTGCGGGCGGCGGGCCTGCTGGCGGTGATGGGAATCTTCGATCTGATCGGCACCACCGGCAGCGGCTGGCTCTCCGATCGGTTCGATTCTCGCAAGCTGCTCTTCTGCTACTACGGGATGCGAGGCCTCTCGCTGCTCTGGTTGCCACAGGCCTTCGACGCCCAGGTCCTGGGCCTGCCGGTCTTCGCCGTCTTCTACGGCCTGGACTGGATCGCCACCGTGCCGCCGACGATGCGCCTGACCACCGAAGCGGTGGGCGCGCGCGACGCACCCATCGCCTTCGGCTGGATCGTCGCCTCGCACCAGATCGGCGCGGGCGTCGGCGCGCTCGGCGCCGGCCTGATCCGCACCAGCCTCACCACCTACACGCCGGCCTGGGTGACCGCCGGCATCATCTGCCTGGTGGCCGCCGCGGTGGTGCTGCGGATCGGACGTCAGGGCGTCGACAGCGGGAAGAGCACGGTGGCGAGCGGCGAGGGCAGCTTGTCGAGCGCCGCAGCGCGGATGCCCGCGTCCGACACGGCATAGACGAAGCTTTCGCCCGCGTCGCTGGTCGCCATGACGCTCCGCCGTACCCAGGGGCGGTACCACCAGGTCCAATTCGCGTTGCCCTGCCGGACGTACACGTCGTTCATCCCCAGGGCGCCGGCGTCCGCGATCGAGCCCGCCGGGTCCACCGAAAAGAGTCGGATGTCGCTGGTGAAGCCGATCCAGCCTTGCGGCGCCCAATCGCTGAAGGGAATGGCAAGGAGGCCCGGTCTTTTGGCGTCGGGGCGGTACCAGTTGAAGGCATGATGA
>DASRTX010000550.1:0-18587 GCA_035655715.1 Myxococcales bacterium
GAGGTCGCGGGCGAGCGCATCGAGCGCGCCTCGGAATCGGAACTGGCGCGCTTCCGCGCCGGCAAGATCGGCTTCATCTTCCAGTTCTACAACCTGATGCCGGTGCTCACAGCGGCCGAGAACGTGGAGCTGCCGCTGTTGCTCACGCGGTTGAACAAGTCCGAGCGGCGGCGGCGCGTGGACGTGGCGCTCAAGCTGGTCGGGCTCTCCGACCGCATGGACCACACGCCGCGCCAGCTCTCCGGTGGTCAGCAACAGCGCGTGGCCATCGCCCGCGCCATCGTGGCCGACCCGAAGATCATCGTGGCCGACGAGCCCACCGGCGACCTGGACCGCAAGAGCGCCGAGGACGTGCTGGGCCTGCTCAAGACGCTCAACGAGACGCTGGGCAAGACGGTGGTGATGGTCACCCACGACCCGCACGCCGCCGAGGCCGCCAAGGTGCGCAGGCGCCTCGACAAGGGGCAGCTCACATGACGCTCGCCGGCGTGGCGCTGCGCAACGCCTTCCTGCGCAACAAGACGCGCTCCTCCCTCACCGTGCTGGGGGTGATTCTCTCGGCTGTGGCCTTCCTCTTCCTGCGCACCATCCTCACCGCCTGGTACGCCAGCGCGGAGGCCTCCAGCGCCGACCGGGTGGTCACCCGCAACGCCGTTTCGCTGATCAACCCGTTGCCGCTCAACTACGCGGCGCGCATCGGGCAGGTGCCGGGCGTGACCAAGGTGACCTGGAGCAACTGGTTCGGCGGCATCTACAAGGACCGGAAGAACTTCTTCGCCCAGTTCGCCATCGACGCGCCCAGCGCCCTTCAAGTCTTCAGCTTGCGTTTCCTGCAGGGCACCAAGGAAGACTTCTTCGCCGACCGCAATGCCTGCATCGTCGGAAAAGGGCTGGCGGACAAGTACGGCTGGAAGCTGGGCGACACCATTCCCCTCTTCAGCGAGATCTATCCCGGCGACTGGAAGTTTCGCGTCGCCGGAATCATCGAGGGCACCGACGACGCCAGCGTCGGCAACACCATGTACTTCCACTGGGCGCGGCTCAACGAGGCGCTGCCACAGGCCCGCAAGGACACGGTGGGCCTCTTCACCGCCACCGTGGCCAACGCCTCGGAATCGCCGCGGGTGATCCGCGACATCGACGCGCTCTTCGCCAACAGCGACAACGAGACGCACACCGAGACCGAGAAGGCCTTCCGGCTCTCCTTCGTTACAGGATCTGGCGCCATCCTCTCCGCGCTGGAGGCGGTCAGCGGCGTGATCCTGATCATCATGGCGCTGATCCTCGGCAACACGCTGGCGATGGGCCTGCGCGAGCGCACTCCGGAGCTGGGGGCGATGCGGGCCATCGGCTTCTTGCCCAAGCACGTGCGCCTGCTCGGTCTGAGCGAGGGCGCGCTCCTGGGCGCGGTGGGCGGCCTGCTCGGCGTGGTGGTGGCGCGGCCCGTCCTGCTTGGTTTCGGGCGCGCGATGGCCCAGTTCGGGTTCCTCAGCAACGTGGGCTTCAAACCTGCAACCGGCATCATCACCGTGGTGGTGGCGGCGGCCATCGGCGCGGCGGCGAGCGCGTTTCCGGCGGTCCAGTCGGCGCGAATGCCCATCGTCGAGGCGCTGCGGAGGCAGGAATGATCCCGCTCTCCTACAACGTCCGCTCCATCCTGCGGCGCCGCTTCTCCGCCTTCGCCACCGCCTTCGGGCTCGGCCTGGTCGTCTTCGTCTTCGCCGCGGTGCTGATGCTGGCGCGCGGGGTGGAGGAGACGCTCAAGTCCACCGGCGTGCGGGAGAACGCCATCCTCCTGCGCAAGGGCTCCACCTCCGAGCTGACCAGCTTCCTTCCGCGCGAGGCGGCCAAGACCTTTGCCGCCGATCCGGCCGTCGCGGTGGAAGGCGGCAAGCAGGTGGCGTCGCCGGAGCTGTTCGTCATCTTCCAGCTCCCGCGCGTGGACCAGAGCGGCACCGCCAACGTGGGCATCCGCGGGGTGACGAAGGATGGGTGGGAGCTGCTCCGCTCCAGGACCGTGAAGTTGATCGAGGGACGGCCGCCGCAGTGGGCCACCAGCGAGATCATCATCGGGCGCTCGGCCCGCGGCCGCTACGTGGGAGCGGAGATCGGCCAGAGCCTCACCATCGCGCGCAGGCAGTGGCAGGTGGTGGGCGTGTTCGAGGCCGGCGGTGCCGCGTTCGAGAGCGAGATCTGGGCCGATGCCGACCAGATCGCCGACGCCGCCCGGCGCACCGGCTACTCCACCATGACCGTCCGGCTGAAGGGCGCCGGCGACTTCGACAGCCTGCGGACGACGGTGGACGCCGATCCGCGCTGGAACCTGGAGGCCAAGCGCGAGGATCGCTTCTACGAGGAGGCCTCGGGGCAGCTGGCAGGCTTCATCCGCGTGCTGGGCACCGCCATCGCCGTCTTCTTCTCCTTCGGCGCCACGCTGGGGGCGATGATCACCATGTACGCGCAGGTGGCGTCGCGCGTGCGCGAGGTGGGCACGCTGCGCGCGCTGGGCTTCCAGCGCCGGTCGGTGCTGGGCAGCTTCCTGGTGGAGAGCCTGATCCTCTCGCTCCTGGGCGCGGTGGCGGGGTGCATCTTCGCCTCCTTCCTGGCCGCCAGCAGCTTCACCACCACCAACTGGTCCTCCTTCACCGAGATCAAGTTCCGCTTCCATTTCGCTCCGGACGTGGCGCTCAAGGCGACGATCTTCGCCGTGGCGATGGGCCTGTTGGGCGGCTTCCTCCCCGCCGCGCGCGCTGCCCGTCTCCAGATCGCGGAGGCCACCAAGGGATGACGCCTTCGCGCGCCGAGGCCTGGACCCTGCTCTGCGAGTTCACGCAGTCGGATGCGCTGCGCAAGCACGCGCGCGGCGTGGAGGAGGCGATGCGCGCGTACGCGGGCTGGTTCGGAATCACGGACCAGGCGGAGATCGAGAAGTGGGGCATCGTCGGCATGCTGCACGACTTCGACTACGAGCAGAACCCCACCGAGGAGACCCACCTGCACGTGGGCACGCGCGTCCTGCGCGAGCGCGGCTGGCCCGAGGAGATCGTCGAGGGCATCGCCTCGCACGCCGACTACATGAAGATTCCCCGCGACACGCCGCTGAAGAAGGCCATCTACGCCTGCGACGAGGCGGTGGGTTTCATCGGCGCCTGCGTCAAGGTGCGGCCCACGAAGAAGATCGCCGACCTGCCGCCGGAGTCGGTGGTGAAGAAGCTGAAAGACAAGGCGTTCGCGCGCAGCGTGGACCGCGGCTACGTGTATGGCGGCGCGGACGCGCTGGGGCGGCCGCTGCTCGAGCACGTCGCCTTCCTCATCGAGGCGCTCAAGCCCATCGCCGGCGAGATCGGGCTGTAGTCACCAATCAGATCAGTGAGGTCGCAGGATGAGCGCGCGCAGCACGCCGTTGTCGTTTCCCTGCGCCACGATGTCCCCCGCCGCGTCGATGCCCGGGGCGAAGGTGATCACGTAGGGCGAGCCGTCGATGACCATGTTCAGGTCCAGCATCCTGCCGCCGCCATAGATGACGCCGCGCTGGACGCCGTTGAAGTTGAGCGCGCCGCCCACCGCGATGCCGGTGGAGTTGATCGCCACCAGCTCGGTGTAGGGCAGCCCCGGCAGCGCGCCGGCGTCGATCATCCTGCCGTTGTCGAAGACGAACCCGCGGTAGACGCCGGTGGCGTCGGAAGCGAATCCCACGATCACGCCCGCGTCGTTGATGCCGCGCGCCGTGCCGAAGGTGCCGCCCAGCGTGCCCAGGTCGTCGATCACACCCGGGCTCCGGTAGCGCACCGCGTGCGTGCCGCCGGAATCGACGCACGACTCGCCGACGATGATGCCGCCCGCGTTGATGCCGTACGCGAAGGAGCAGGCGGAGAAGCCGCCGCCCAGCGAGCCCAGGTCCACGGCGCTGCCGGAGCTCCAGAACGCGGCGCGGAGGACGCCGTCGGCGCGGCTCGCCCAGCCAGCCACCACGCCGTCGCGGTTGATGGAGGCCCCGTTGCTGGTCGTGCCGCCCAACGTGCCCAGATCGGTGAGCGCGCCGCTCTGCCAACGGAAGGCGTGCCAGAGGCCGCCTTCGCCTCCGAACTGGTAGCTGCCCGCCATCGCGCCGGAGTCGTTGACGCCGCCGGCGCTGCCGTGGGCCACGCCGATGTCGCGCATGGCGCCGTCCCAGAAGAAGATCTGATCGTTGCCGCCGCCATTTCCGGAGACGAACCTGCCGCCGGGGCTGATGCCCTGCCCCACGCTCCACCAACCTCCCGGCGGCGCGCCGAGGTCCATCACCACGTAGCGCCGGTTGTCGAACTGCGCGACGGCGGCGTTGTCGGCCTGGATCTTCACCGCGCAGGGCGAGGCGGTGCAGGCGCCAGCCCAGAGCGTGAATCTGGAGAGCGCATCCGGAGTGGCCGCAAGCGAGACGGAGATTCCATCCTGGAAGGCGGCGCTGCATATACCGGGGCAGTCGATGCCCGCTGGGGTAGAGGTCACGCGTCCCACGCCGGTGCCGCTCATCGCGACGCTGAGGCGGTGGGTGGGAATGGCGGTGAAGGCGGCCGACACCTGCGCATCGCTCGAGAGCCGCAGCGTGCAGGTGGCGCCGCTGCAGGCGCCGGAGAAACCGGCGAAGGAAAAGCCCGGCAACGGCGTGGCGGTCAGCGTCACCAGCGCCTCGGAGGCAAAGGCGGCGGAGCAGACGCGCGGGCAGTCGATCCCCGCGGGAGCGGAGATCACGTTGCCGCTCCCGGTCTGCTGCACCGAGAGGGTGGCAGCGCTCTGCACGAAGGTGGCCGTCACCTGGGCATCGGCCGCGACGACCATCGAGCACTCCGTCCCGCTGCACGCGCCGCTGAATCCAGTGAACGTCCAGCCCGGCGCCGCGGCGGCGGTGAGCGTCACCTGCGTGCCGTCCACGAACGCGGCGGCGCAGCTCTGCACACACTCGATGCCGGCGGGGCCGCTGCGCACCGAGCCCGAGCCGAGGACCGCCACCTGGAGCTTGTGCAGAGTGGCGGTAGCTGGGGCAAATGTAGCGCCGACAGTGAGGTCCGCCTGGGCCACCACGTCGCAATCCGAAAGGCCGCTGCAGGGTCCCGACCAGCCGCTGAAGATCGCGTTGGGCGCCGCGGCGGCCGTCAGGTGCACCGTGGTGCCCGTGGGAACCTGGAAGTTGCAGGCGGAGGAGCAACCGGTCGCCTGCCCTCCACCCTGGACGCTCCCGGGACCGACCACCGAAATCCCCACCGTCACCGTGCCGACGGTCACATCCTTCGACGTGTCGGGCGGACCCGAGCGGCCGCACGCAGCGGCAGCCACGAGAACGACGAGCAAGCGGCGCATTGCTACCCCCCCGGCCCAACCTGCGCACTCCGGGTTTCCACGGCGAGAGAGGTGCGCCTGCCTGCTTGCCGGGAGGACGGCGGGGCATCCGGGCGATGGTAGGATTGCGGCGTGCGCCTGCGCCCGTCCGAAGGCCGCCTCCTCCTGTTGCTCCTGGTGGCCTACGGCTGGCTCTTCGTCTTCTTCCCCGGCATCAACAACCCCAACGAGCTGGTGCGCATCTACGCGGCGCGCGCGCTGGTCGAGGACCACACCTGGGCCATCGGCCGGCGGGAGGTCCGCGGCGGCCAACTCTTCGACGGCGGTCGCGTCTACTCCGACTGGGGGTACATCAACGACAAGGCGCTGACGTGCGACGACCCGCGCGCAAGCCCTCCGGCGTGCGCGGGCAGGCTGTATTCCGCGAAGGCGCCCGGCGCTTCCGTGCTGGCGGTCCCCGTGGTGGCAGCGCTTCGCGTCTTTGGCCCTCTCCGCAAGACCGCGGTCGTGTTCGCGCTGCGCTGGATCTGGGTCATCGCGCCGTCGGTCCTGTTCTGGCTGCTCGTGCGACGATGGATGCTGGACGCAGGCGTTGCGGAGAACGCGGCGCTGGCGTGCACGCTTTCGGGTGCCCTCGGCTCGCTCTCGCTCACCTACGGGCAGATGTTCGCCGGCCACCAACTCGCGGCGCTCGCACTGGGCGCCGCCTTTCTCTGCGCCTTCTGGAAGACGTGGCGTCCTTCGTGGTTCGGGTTCTTCTGCGCGCTGGCGGTCGCCCTCGAGTATCCGTCGGCGCCGCCCGCGGCGATCCTGTTCGCGGCGGCGATGCTGCGGCACCGCCGGGGCCTCTTCCGCGTCGCCCTCGGCGCGCTGCCCTGGGGATTGCTGCTGGCGCAGTTCCATTGGAGCGCGTTCGGCGCGCCCTGGGCCACTCCCTACGGTCACATCGAGAATCCGGGGTTCGTTCGAGACATGGGCAGCGGCCTTTTCGCCCTCTCGATGCCCACCTCGGAGCGTCTCTATGGTTCTTTCCTGGCGCCCTATCTCGGATTGTTCTTCTGGGCACCGTGGATCGTGCTGGCGCTCCTCGCGCCGCGCTGGTCGTCGGGCCACGCCGCCGGGCGGGCGGCCACCGCCATCGTCGCCTATTACCTGGCCTTCCAGCTCACCCAATCGCTCTGGCGCAGCGGCTGGGTGGTGGGCCCGCGCTACATCACGCCGCTGGTGCCATTCGCGACCATTTCCATCGCCCTCGCCGCGCGCGAGGCGTCGCGATGGTGGCTGGTCGCGCTGCGCGGCCTCGGCGCAGCGGCGATCGCGGCGACCGGCATGGCATCGGCCGTGTGCCAGGGCTTCCCGCTCGAAGTGCAGAATCCCCTGCGCGAGGTGGTCTGGCCGCTGATCGATCATGGATTCGCGGCACCCAACCCGTTGCAGGCGATCGGCGTCCCCGGCCTCTGGAGCGCTGCCCCGTACTTCGCCGCCCTGGCGGCGGCGATCGGCTTCCTGGTCTGGCGCCGTGCCGCGGCGCTGGGGATCGCGCTCGCCGTCGCGCTCGCGCAGTGGACCGCGCCTGCCCGGACCGACCTGGGCGCGGCGCGCTTCCTCGCCGCGCAATGGCGGCCGTCGCCGCCGCCAGGTGCCAAACCGTTTTGAGTGCTCTACCCTGCTCCTCGTGTCCGCCACCCTGCCCAGTCCATTGCCGACGAAGCTGAACCTCGGATGCGGACAATTTCCGCTCTCCGGCTTCCTCAACGTCGACGTCGAGAAGCACGCCAAGGCGGACGTGTACCTCGATCTCGACGACCTCCGGAACTACGAGCTCTTCCCGAGCTGCCACTTCGAGATCATCGTGATGGACCACGTGCTCGAGCACCTCGACGACGTCTTCGGCGTCTTGATCGCCGTGCATCGGCTCCTCAAGCCGGGCGGCCGCCTGGAGATCAGGGTCCCTCACTTCTCCCGCGGGATCACCCATCCGGAGCACAGGCATGGCTTCGACGTGACCTTTCCTGAGTACATGCGCCCTGCCTTCAGCGGCGGGTACATCGGAGTGGCGCTGGAGCTCGAATCGATGCGGCTCGACTACATGATTCGTTGGGACCTCAAAGAGGTCGCCGTCCGGCCGTGGCAGGTTCCGATCCTCAAGATGGTCAATCGCGTCGTCAGCGGCCTTGCGAATCTCCAGCCCTACGCCTGCAGCCGGTTCTGGTGCACCTGGGTCGGTGGTTTCGAGCAGATCGAGTTCGTCTTCCGCAAGGCCGCGTGATCGCCGGAATCCGCTCTCATGCATCGAGCCACTTTGCGAAGGCGTCGAACGAAGCCTCGCGGCCCAGGAATTCTTTCACCAGCTCGCCCGCGGGCCGGCCGCCTCCAGGGTCGAGGATGGCCTTGCGGTAGCGGCGCGCCGGCTCCGGGTCCAACAGACCTTCCCGCCGGAACACGCCGAAGAGGTCCTTGGCGATGACCAGCGACCACATGTACGTGTAGTAGATGGCCGAATACCCTTCGAGGTGGCCGAAGCTCTCCTGGAAATACGTTCCGGGAACGTGGCGGAAGGGCGTGTAGCGTTCTTGAAGCTCCGCCGAGAGCGCCGTGGTGTCCAAACGCGCCGGATCGCGATCGTGCAGGCGAAGCGAGGTCGCGGCGTAGAACATCTGTTGCCGCACGCGCAGGCCCTTGCCGAACTCGTCGGCCGCGCGCATCCGTGCCACCATCTCCGCCGGGATGGGCTCGCCCGTCTCCAGGTGCCGCGCGAAGCGCTGCAGCACCTTCGCGTCCCAGCACCACTCCTCCAGCATCTGCGAGGGCGCCTCCACGAAGTCCCACTCGGTGCGCACTCCCGAGACGCCGGCCCAACGCGTGTGTCCGCCGAGAAGGTGATGCAGGAGGTGCCCGAACTCGTGGAAGAAGGTCACCACCTCGGCGTGCTCCAGCAGAGAGGAGCCGGTGCCGGGCGAGGGAAAGTTGCAGACCAGCGCCGCCTCGGGGAGCGCGCCGCCGCGCACGCCGGACGCCAGCGTGAACTGCGCCGCGTGCTTGTACTTCCCCTCGCGGGGGAAGAGGTCGAGGAAGAAGCGGCCCACCACCGTGCCCTGCTCCACCGCTTCCCAGGCGGTGACGTCCGGATGCCAGACCGGGGCGTCCGGTAGCCTACGGTACTCGAGGCCGAACATCCGCCCCGTGGTGTCGAAGAGGCCCTCCATCACCCGCGAGAGCTCGAAGTAGGGACGCACCGACTGCGAGTCGAAGCCCAGCTGCTCCGCGCGCACCCGCTCCTTGAGCGCCTCGGAGTCCCAGGCATCCACCCGGTCGGCCGCGGCGTCGTCCCGGCGCTTGCGGGCGAGCAGCGTCTCGTAGTCCCTGGCCGCCCGCGCCTCCGATGCGGCGGCGATCTTCTCGATGAAGTCGGAGGCGGCGCGCACGCTGCCGATCATCTTGTCCTCGGTCACGTACGCGGCCCAGCTCTCGTACCCGAGCAGGCCGGCCAACTCGAAGCGGCGCGCCAGCATCCGATCCAGCACCTCGAGATTCCCGGGATGCGCGCGCTGCCGGTAGATCTTCCACAACCGCTCCCGGGCCGCGCTGCTCCGCGAATAGGTCATGAAGGGGATGTAGTCGGGATAGTCGGTGGTGATGGTGCCGGCGGCGTGCGCGCGGACGTAGTCTTCCGGCAGCCCTTCCAGCTCCGCCGGCGTCACCTGGATGCTGCGCACGTCGTCGCGGATGTTGCGCTGGAACTCCTGCCCGATGCGCACCAGCTCCTCGTTGAGGGCGCGGACCCGCGCGCGGGTGGCGTCGCCCTTGTCCACGCCGGCCCTGCGAAAGTCGCGCAGCACGCGGAAGAGGTACCAGCGCGTGGCCTCGTCCTCGCCCGACGCGTCCACCCGGGACAGGGGCCGGTAGATGTCCGGATCCAGGGCCAGCGCGGTGCCCAGGGCCTCCGCCTCCTGCTCGCAGCGCTCGCCGGCGTCGCGCATCGCCGCGTCGGGATGCACCGAGCGCAGGAGTGAGGCGCGCGCGCTCGCGTCAGAGATGGCGCCGGTCGCCTGGTCCCAGGCCCGCAGGGTCTCCAGCGAGGGCGGCAGCGTCTTGAGCCGGGCCACCGCGGCGCGAGCCGAATCCAGTTGATCCTTCGACGCGCGCGCGAACGCGTCCTGCGCGCCGGAGAGCAAGGCGGAGCTGGTCATGGCGGCTCTTTACGCGGCGAGCAGCTTCTCGCGCAACCCTTCATAGGTGCGCAGCGTGGCCTGCAGCGTGACCTGGTCGCCCTCCTCGACACGGCAGGCGCCTACCGGGTCGAAGAACGTCTCGCCTTCACGCCTGGCGACGTGGATGATCAGCACACCCAGCTCGTCGCGGAGCTGGGCCACCGTCTTGCCGGCCATCAGCCCGCCGCGCACCGCCAGCTCCGCAATCACCATCAGCCGCCCGCCCACCTCGAAGGAGTTCTTGATGTTGGGGTCCAGCGCCGCCATGGCCAGCGCGGGCGCCGCCAGCGCCGAGGTGGAGAAGGCCTGGGCGTCGAAGCTGGTGCGCGTCTTCTCCACCAGGTCGTCGTCGAAGAGGCGCATCACCACGCGGATGCCGGGCCGGATCTTGCGCGCATCCAGCGCCACGTTGAGGTTGGCCAGATCGTCGTCGGTGGCGCAGACGATGGAACGGGCGTGCTTCAGGTTGGCGCGCTCCAGCGTCCCCATCGCGCGGACGTCGTCGATCAGCACCGGCACGCCGACGTCGCGGATCTGCGCGATGAAGGGCTTGGACTCGTCCTTCTCGATCAGCACCATCGGCACCGACAGCTTGTGGAGCTGCTCGAAGACGCGGAAGCCCACGCGCCCGGCGCCGCAGACGATGACGTGGTCTTTGAGGGTCTGGGCCAGCACGGCGAACCACTCCTTGTCGTTGCGGGTCTTGGCGAAGAAGAGGTAGGCGAAGCGCAGCAGCCCTCCCGCCACGGTGCTGATGCCCAGCGGCGGAATCAGCACCGCGAGCAGCTCCACCGGCCCGTTGTCGGGGATATCGATGATCGGCTGGGCGAAGAGCAGGAAGTAGGCGGCCACGATCGATCGCCCCAGGCCCACCGGCTTCCCCGCGCGCAAGAGCAGCACGTGCAAGAGCGAACCGCCGCCCACCACCAGCACCACCAGCATGAGGAAGGTGATGCGGAAGCGCTTGAGCAGCGCCCAGAAGTAGAGCGCCTGCGCCTGCAGCACGCGCTTGCGCGGGAGGACGTCCATCCCGCCGGAGAGTCGCATGGCGGCGGGTCACCGTCCACGGCGGCGCTGTTCTGCCGCGAGCGTTTCCAGGCTGGACGGGCCGTCGTTGAGCAGCCGCGGCGCGTGCTCCATGGCCAGGCGTTCGAGCGCCAGATCCTCGGCGAGCCGCAGCCGATCGTCGCGGGGGCCCGCGGCGCGGACCTCGCGGAGCGCGGCGGCCACCTCCTCCGGCGTTGCGCGCAGCCCCTGCTCCCGCGCCCAGCCCGCGAGCAGCGCGCGGCGGATGCCCGCGTCCGCTTGCGCGGCCGTGCCGGAGGCGCTTCCGATGCGCCGGCGCCGGACCAGCGAGGACGGGGGCGGATCGCGAGGCGGCCGCGCGGGTAGCGGGCCCGCGGCCCGCGCCGCCTTGAGCACCTCGCGGGCGTCGTCCGCCTTGAGATCGAGCAGCCGGAAGCGGGCACGCAATCGCGGCGGCACCAGCTCCAGCACGCGCGGCACGGTGCGCTCCTGGTAGAAGATGCGCGCAGAGGCCTGCATCAGGGCGCGCGCCTCGCGCGGCGGAAGGGACTGCTGCGCCGACCAGCGGACGTTGACCTGCGGCACGGTCAGCGGCCGATGACCGTGGGCGGCATCCGCGTGCAGAAGCGCTACCTCGGCGTCGTCGATGATCCCGCCATCGCGGTACCAACGGAAGATGCGGCCCACGCCGACCATGCCCAGCGTGTGAAGCTCCGCCGCGCGCAGCGCCCCCATGCTGGCGCCGCCGAACACCGGCACGCCTGCGTCCAGCGCGTCGAGGATCTCGCGGTGCCAGACGCTGGGCTGCGACTCGAAGACACCGTCGATCAGCGCGATGGCCCGCGGCCGCAGATCGAGCGCGCGCCAGACGTCTCCCTGGCGCGCCGGCGGCAGCACGCGGAAGCCCTGCGCCTCCCCGGCCGGCAGCGAGGGTCCGAGGAAGGCGACGATCACAAGAGCCCCGAAAGCTTCATCGCCGGCGCCACCACCTTCACCACGTGCAGCGGCTCACGGGCGAGCTCGACGACTGCCACCCGGCCGCGCAGGGCGGCGCGCACGTCGCGGGCGCGAGGCATGTCGCCAAGCGTCCGGCGCGCGTTCGCCCTTTCGCAGGCCTGCCGGAGTGAGCGCATGGCAGCGCGGTCCGGCGGCACCACGTCCTCCCGCGCGCCGTGCACGTCGGTGAGGCGCGACTGGGCGGCTTCCAGCAAGGCACCCTGCACCGCCTCTCCAGGCGTGAGCCCGCAGGCATATCCCGCAGTCACCGGTATCGACCCTTCCTCGAGATCGACCAGGATCGCGCCCGCCACGGGTAGCGCGCCCGAGAGATCGAAGACGTGGGCCTCGAAGCCCGCATCGCGCAGGCGGCGCCAGAGGAGAACACGCGTCGCGTCGAGCTTGAGGCGCGAGATGGCCCTCGGCGTCCAGCCCTGCGGCAGCGCGCGGGCGAGCTGATCGCGCTCGATCAGCTCCAGCAGGGCGTGTCGCAGCGCCGGCCCGGGCCGCGGATGGGCTCCCATCCCGTTGCTGGTCCAGCGCAGCGAGAGCGGCCCCAGCGACGGCGCTCCGCGGGGCGGGCAGTGCACCAGCTGCGCGGGCACCAGCACTTCGCGGCGGGTGGCCAGATCGCGGCCGCGCCGCCAGGCGATGCGCGTCGCCCGCGACCACAGCCGTGGCACGGGCACGTCGATGGGCTCCCATGCGTCGCGCAGCTCGGCAGCCGCACCGTAGACCAGCTCCGGCTGCGACACGCGTTCGGCCGCCCACAGCTCCGCCGCTTCAGACAACGCCGAGGCGCGCGCCGCCTCCCAGCTTTCGCCCTTGCCGTTGGAGACTTGAAGCACGTGCCCGAGCGGCCGGACGGCGCACGCCACCTCCACGCCGCAGCGGTCGAGGCCGGTCACGCGCGCGACGCGGGTCACGCCGATTCGGCGCTGGAGTGCATCCACCGGCGCGGCAACGTACCATGCAGGGCATGGAGCTGGCGGCGTTCCGCGCGGAGGCGCGTGCTGAGCAGTTGGGGCCCCGATACAGCGGGCTGTTGCATCTGGCCTTCGTCAACGTCGTCTCGCTGGCGATCATCGCCGTCGCGGGGGCGCAGATCCACCGGCCGCGCCTGGCGCTGCTCACCGTGCCCATCGCCTTCCTCTACGCGAATCTGGTGGAGTGGCTGGCGCACCGGGGGCCCATGCACGCGCCCAGACGGTTCCTCGGGCTGGTGTACCGGCGGCACACGCTGCTGCACCACGCCTTCTTCACGGCGGAGCAGATGTCGCTGGAGTCGGCCCGCGACTTCAAGCTGGTGCTCTTCCCGCCCGTGCTGCTGCTCTTCTTCTTCGGAGGCCTCGCGCTGCCCGCCGGCCTCTTGCTGGGCGCGTTCCTCGGAAGCAACGTGGCGGCGCTCTTCGTCATCACCGCGATGGCCTACTACCTGCTGTACGAGTGGCTCCACCTCGCCTATCACCTGGGCGACCGCGCCCCGCGCCTGATCGAGCCGCTGCGCCGCCACCACGCTGCCCACCACGATCCGCGCAACATGACCCGGGGCAACTTCAACATCACCTTCCCCATCTGCGATCGGCTGTTCGGGACATGCCTGCGCTGACCAGCGTCGAATCGGCGGCGCGGATCAACCTGCGCTGGATCGTCCGCCTGCGCTGGGGGGCGGTGGCGGGCCAGGTGACCACCATCCTGCTCGCGCGGGAGCTGGTCCGCGATCCGCTTCCCATCGGGCCGCTGCTCGGCATCTGCGGCGCGCTGGCGCTGGGAAACCTGGGCGTGCAGATCTGGCTCGCCCGCGGCGGCCGCCCCTCCGACCGCGCCTGCGCGCTGAACCTGCTCGCCGACATCCTCGAGCTCACCGCGCTGCTCGCGGCGTCGGGCGGCCACGAGAACCCCTTCGCTGTCCTCTACCTGGTGCACATCACCATCGGCGCCATCGTGCTGCCGGCGCGCTGGAGCATCCTGCTCGCCATGGCCAGCATCGCCGCCTTCAGCGCGCTGCAGATCCTCCCTTTCCACCCGCTGCTCTTGCGCGGGGACGCGCCGCAGCTCGAGCAACGCGGCCGCTGGATCGCCTTCGTGGTGGCTGCCGCCTTCATCTCCACCTTCTCGCTGCGGATGAGCGAGTCGCTGCGCCGGCGCGGCGAAGAGCTGGACCGCGCGCGCCACGACGCCGAGGCCGCGGAGCGCCTGGCAGCGCTGGGAACGCTGGCGGCCGGCACGGCGCACGAGCTGAACACGCCGCTCGGCACCATCCAGATCCTCGCCGGCGAGCTGGCGGCGCAGCTCGAGGGCGACCGGCGCGCCGAGGCCGAGGAGATCCGGCGGCAGGTCAAGCGCTGCAAGGAGATCATCAGCAGCATGCTGGCGCCCCGCGGCGGCGCCGACGTCGAGGAGGCCAAGGAGTTCGAGGTGGCGCCGGTGCTGGAGGCGGCGGTGCGCCGGTGGCACGAGGGCCGGCCCGGTCCCAAGCCGGAGCTCGCCGTCGAGGAGGGCGTGGCGCGCGCTCGGGTGCGGCTGCCGGTCCGCGCGTTCGAGCAGGCGATCGCCAATCTCCTGGACAACGCGGCCGAGGCCACCGAAGGCCGCGGAGCCCGCGACGTCCGGGTTTCGCTCAACCGCGCCCGCGAGGACCTGGTTCTGACGGTGGTCGACAACGGCGTGGGCGTTCCGGAGGCGCTCCTGCGCCGCATCGGCGAGCCGTTCTTCACCACCAAGGAGCCGGGGCGCGGCACCGGCCTGGGGCTGTATCTCGCGCGGCACGTGGTGGAGCGAGAGGGCGGCGAGATGAGCGTGGAATCCACCGAAGGGCGCGGCACCCGCATCACCCTCAGGGTGCCGGAAGCTTGAGAGGCGTGCTAGTAACGCCGCCATGCGCATCCTCATCGTCGACGACGACGAGCCGTTCCGCCTGGCCTTGCGCAACGCCTTCGTCCGCCGCGGCTACGACGTCGCGCTGGCCGCGTCACCGGTGGAAGCCGAGACGGCCATGCGCGATGCCGAGCCGCAGTACGCGGTGGTCGATCTGCGGATGCCCGGGGGCTCCGGCCTCGACGTGGTCCGGGCGCTGCGCGGGATGCCCAGGCCGGCGCAGGTGGTGGTCCTGACGGGCTATGGCACCATCGGCACCGCCGTGGAGGCCATCCGGCTGGGCGCCATCAACTACCTCAACAAGCCGGCCGATGCCGACGAGATCGAGGCGGCGCTGCAGGGCAAGCGGCCCCCGCCAATGGCCGACGTCCCGTCGCTCGATCGGCAGGAATGGGAGTACCTGAACCGCATCCTCGCCGACTGCAACGGCAACATCTCGGAGGCGGCCCGGCGGCTGAAGATGCACCGACGGACGCTGCAGCGGAAGCTGCAGAAGCACCCACCCAAGGTTTGAGATGGAAGAGCGCGTTCGCGTCGAAGAAGGAGAGCACCGGATCGTGGTCACGGACGTCCGCAACCTGCTTCCCCGAGACGCGGAGCTGGTCTTCCAGGCCGCGCACCTGCGCGTTGCCGCCCTGCCTCGTGACGGCAGCCTGCTCAGCCTGATCCTGGTGAAGGGACTGCGCTTCGACGTCCAGCTGCTCGACAAGATGAAGGAGGTGGGACGCGCCGGCGCGCCCTGGGTGCGCGCGACGGCGATGGCCGGAATGAGCGCCATCGGACGCGTCGTCTTCCGCGCGATTGCCCCGCTGACCGGGCGCCGGATCGCCGCCTTCGACAGCGAGGAAGAGGCCAGGCGCTGGCTCACGGAGCAGACTGCGCGGCCGTCCTGAGATTGCGATCGCCCGTGTAGCAAGGCGCGGGCCGGTGTGTTATCCCCACCGGCCCTTATGATTCAGGTCCAGGACGTCACCAAGGCATTCGCAGGCAGGAAGCTCTTCGAGAACGTCAGCACCGCGTTCCCGCCGGGGCGCCGCTACGGCCTCACCGGCCCCAACGGCGCAGGCAAGTCCACCTTCATGAAGATCCTCTCCGGCGACCTGGATCCGGACACCGGCCTCGTCTCGCGCCCCAAGCGCTTCTCCGTCCTCAAGCAGGACCAGTACGCTTTCGAGGAGAAGAAGGTCCTCGACACGGTGCTGATGGGCAACACCGTCCTCTGGGACGCCATGCAGGAGAAAGAGAAGCTGCTGGCCAAGGCCGATCTCACCGACGCCGACGGCGCGCGGCTCGGCGAACTGGAGGGCACGATCGCCGAGGAGGACGGCTACTCGGCGGAAGCGCAGGCCGCCACGCTGCTGGAAGGCCTGGGCGTCTTCGACGCCGAGCACCAGCGGCTGATGCGCGAGATCACCGGCGGCGACAAGGTGCGGGTGCTGCTGGCGCAGGCGCTCTTCGGCAGGCCCACCGCGCTGCTGCTCGACGAGCCCACCAACTCGCTGGACCTGGACTCGGTGCACTGGCTGGAGGACTTCCTGCTCCAGTACGAGGGCACGCTGGTGGTCATCTCCCACGACCGGCACTTCCTCAACGCCATCTGCACGCACATCGCCGACATCGACTACGAGAGCATCATCACCTACACCGGCAACTACGACCAGATGGTGCGCGCCAAGGCCCAGGTGCGCAGCCGCATCGAGTCGGAAAACGCGGACAAGACGAAGCGCCGCGAGCAGCTTCAGGAATTCGTGGCGCGCTTCTCCGCCGGCACCCGCGCCTCCCAGGTGCAGAGCCGCATCAAGCAGCTGGAGAAGCTCTCGCTGGCCGACATCAAGAAGTCCAACATCGCGCGGCCGTTCATCAAGTTCGAGCAGAAGCGCCCCAGCGGCAAGCAGACGCTCACCGTCGAAGGCCTCTCGAAGAAGTTCGACAAGCAGCTCTTCAAGAACTTCTCCGCCCTGATCACCAGGGGCGAAAAGGTGGCGGTGGTGGGCCGCAACGGCGTGGGGAAGACCACCTTTGTCCGCACGCTGATCGGCGAGCTGGAGCCCGACGCGGGCAAGGTGATCTGGGGCCACGAGGCGCAGATCGGCTACATGCCGCAGGACGTGAAGCCCATCATCCCGGTGGGCACCACCTGCTTCGACTACCTGCACGACATCGATCCTTCCGCCGGCAACGAGGAGATCCGCGGCCTGCTCGGGCGCATGCTCTTCCGCGGCGACGAGGGCATGAAGCCCACCAAGGCGCTGTCGGGAGGCGAGGCCGTGCGGCTGCTCTTCTGCAAGCTGATGCTGGTGAAGCCCAACGTGCTGGTGCTGGACGAGCCCACCAACCACCTCGATCTGGAGTCGATCTCGGCGCTGGGCGAGGGCCTGCAGAACTATCCGGGCACGGTCGTCTTCGTGGCACACGACCGCGATCTGATCGACAACGTGGCCACGCGGATCTTCGCCTTCCATCACACCGGGATGGAAGACTACGCGGGCGACTACGAATCCTTCCTGGAAAAGCACGGCGGCTTCATCGACGCGCATTAGCTCGGAAGAATTGGCTTTGCCGTAGACTCGAAGGATGGCGGAATTGGAGCGGGTCGGGATCGTCGGGCTGGGATTGATCGGCGGGTCGCTGGCCCTGGCGTTGCGGCGGGCGAGGCCCGGCATCGAGATCGTCGGAGTGGACGAAGACCCCCGCACCTGCGAGCTGGCGCTGGGAGAGAACGCCGTCGCGGCCGCGACCGCGCTGCAGATCGCCGATCTGTCGACCTGCGACGTCGTCGTCCTCTGCACCCCTGCGCAGGCGCTGATCGAACTCCTGCCGGTGGTGGCGCGGCGCATGCGGCGCGGCGCCCTGCTCACCGACGTGTGCGGCGCCAAGGAGCGGATCTGCGGCGCGGGGGGCATGCAGGATCTCGTGGTCTTCGTCGGTGCCCATCCCATGGCCGGGACCGAGTTTCGCGGCTTCGTGGCGGCCAGCCCGGCGCTCTTCTTCGGGTGCACCGTGGCCATTTGCCCGCCGGTCGGCATTCCGGATCCGACGGCGCAGCACGAGGCCATCCGCACGGTGCGGGATCTGTGGATGGCGGCGGGCGCCGGCACGCTGCTCGACGTGGACCCGGCCACGCACGATCGCGCGGTCACGCTGGCCTCGCACCTGCCCTACCTCGCCGCGGCAGCCGTCGCGCAATCGCTGCTCGAGGCCGGCGAGGACGCTGCGCTGGCCCGCGAGCTTGCCGCCGGCGGTTTCCGCGACACCACGCGACTTGCGGGCGATGGCACCGTGGCCGGAGCGGCGGCCCTGAACCGATTCGTGCCCGAGGCGGCGCGGGCGCTCGCGCAACGGTTGCGCGCTCTCGCGGATGCGCTCGAACAGGATCCCGCGGGAGCGCTGCGCACGCTGGGCGACACCGCCGAGCGCCGCCGCCGCATGCGGTTGCCACCCCTCTCTCCGGCGATGAAGAACCCTCGCTGAGTTGCGAGGGCGGCAGCGCACCGCCGTCGTCACGCCGCCCTTACGGCCGGCCGAGCGCCCCAGACCTGTGTTCACCGTTGGGCATGCGTACAGTTCTTCTCACAGGGAGGGACGGAGTGGAACTTCAGACGACCCGCGGCAGACCTCGAGTCCTTGCGCTGCTGCCCGGCGTGCCCGTACCTGCCAATACCGGCGGTTCGCTCCGCGCCCTGACCCTGCTGCAGGCGCTCGACCGGGCGTTCGACACCACCGCCCTGGCCTGGGGTCGCGACGGCGAAGACCCTGCCGCGCTGGCGCGCATGCTGGACGGGGAAGTCCGGGTGGTGGAGCGATCCGGGCCGGTGGACGCGCTCTTTGCCGAGGCGATGGGCTTCGTCCTCGGCTGTCCCGCGGGCTACTGCCGCTACGGCTGGTTTCCGTCGGTGCTCAAGAGCCTGCTCGAGACGCAGAAATTCGACTTCATCCACTTCGACCATCCGCATACGGCGCTGAGCTGGCCGCAGATCCGGCGACTGCAGCCACATGCGCGCCTGGTGCTGGACGCGCACAACGTCGAGGCGGAGATCATCGAGCGCCTGGCCGACTCGGCGCCGCGCTGGCAGCGCAAGGGCCTGCTCTGGCAGGCGGGCCGCATCCGCGAGCTGGAGCGCGAGCTGGCGCGCAACCTGGATCTGGTGCTCACCTGCTCTG
>DASRTX010000551.1:0-2302 GCA_035655715.1 Myxococcales bacterium
CAGCTCCTCGCCGGTGATGCTGCTCTTGAAGAGGGCCGACGCGCCTGTTGCGTCCTGCTCGAAGCCGACGCACTTCCAGCCGATCTGGACGCAGTCGCCGCCCAGGCGCAGGCGCACGGCATCGAGCAACACTTGATGGAGGTCGCCCCGGTGGATGGAGAGCTGCGGCCACTCGTATCCGGCCCAGCGCCCCAGCGGCTCGCGGTAGATGAGCTGGCCGAAGCGGTTGAAGAACACCGCCTCCCGGGTCTGCACCGCCGCCCGCTCCAGCGCGGCCGAAAGCCCCAACCGGTCGAGCTCCCGGGTGGCGTGGGGAAGCAGGTTGATGCCGACGCCGACGGGTCGAATCTCGGGAGAGGATTCGAACACGCGCGAGCGGATGCCCGCTTTCTCCAGGGCCAGCGCCAAGGTGAGGCCGCCGATCCCACCGCCGGCGATCACGACTTCCATGCTCAGCCACCCCCGAGCGCCGCCGTCCAGTCCTTGCCTTCGAGGATCTCCTTCAGGCGGCGCAGGAACGCCGCCGAGTACGCTCCGTCGAGGGCGCGGTGATCGAACGACTGCGCCAGCACGCCCACCGGATGCACCACCACGCTGTCACCCCTGGCCACCGGCTTCTTCACCACGCCGTCGAGCGAGAGGATGGCCACTTGCGGCGGCAGGATGATGGGAGCCGTCAGCAAGGTCCCGAAGCGGCCGTTGTTGGTGATGGTGTAGGTGCCCCCGGTGACATCGTCGGGCCGCAGCTTGCGGGCGCGCGCGCTTTCGGCCAGCGCCCGGATCTCGCGCGCCAGATCGGGCAACGACTTCGCCCCCGCGTCCTTCACCACCGGCACGATCAGCCCGCCTTCGCCCAGGTCGACCGCGATGCCCAGATTGATGCGCCGGTGCACCACCAGCGCGTCGCCGTCGAGCGACGCGTTGACATGCGGAAACGAGGCGATGGCTTCGCAGACGGCATGGGCGACGAACGGCAACCAGGTGAGGCCTCCGCGCGCCGACTCCACCGCCTGGAAATCGACCTCCACCGCCTGCAGCACGTGGGGAATGGATCGCCAGGCGGCGGTGGTCTGTTCGGCCGTCCGCTTGCGGACGGGATTCAGCGGCAGGCGCTCGTCGGCCGCGGCAGCAGCGGGCTTGTTGCGGTCGAGGTGGTCGAGCACGTCGCGGCGCGTGATGCGTCCTTCTGCCCCGGTGCCGGCGACGTCGCCGGGCTTGAGCCCGTGCTCGGCGAGCAGCTTGCGCACCACCGGCGAAAGGCGCTCTTCGGCCGGCGCCCCGCTCTGCGCCGGCGCGGGTTCCCCGATGGTGGCGAGCGCCACACCCACTTTCACGGTTGTGCCTTCGGACACGAGGATGGCGCTGAGCACGCCCGAGGCCGGCGCCGGCACTTCGGTCTCCACCTTGTCGGTCGAGACGTCGAAGAGCGGCTCGCCCGCCTCGACGTGCTCACCCACCTTCTTGCGCCAGGCCGTGACGGTCCCTTCCGCCACCGTCTCGCCCAGCTGGGGCATGACCACCTGCATCAGCCGGCAGTCCTCACTACCGTCTGGACGATGCGCTCCACCGTGGGGACGGCGTTGTCCTCGAGGGCGTCGGCGGCCGGCAGCGGCACGTGCGGCGTGGTGATCCGGACGATGGGCCCGTCGAGATCGTAGAAGGCCTCCTCGGCGACGATGGAGGCGATCTCCGCTCCCCAACCGCACAGGCGCGGGTTCTCCTCCACCGTGTAGAGCCGGCCGGTCTTCGCCGTTTCAGCCAGCAGCGTCGGCACGTCCAGCGGCACCAGCGAGCGCAGGTCGACGACGGTGGCGGAGATGCCATGCTCCTCTTGCAGGCGGGAGGCGGCCGCGAGCGCGCGCGGAACCATGGCGGCGAGCGCCACCAGCGTGACGTCGTCTCCACGCCGCAGCACCTTGGCGGTGCCCAGGCGATCCACCAGCTCGCCGTCCGGAACCTCGCCCTTGGTGGCGTAGAGGCCCTTGTGCTCGAAGAAGATCACCGGATCGGGATCGCGCACCGCCGCCGCCAGCAGCCCCTTCACGTCGGCGGGCGTGGAAGGCGCCACCACTTTGAGGCCGGGCACCGCCATGGCCCAGTTCTCCACGCTCTGCGAGTGCTGCGCGCCGAAGCGCGAGCCGGCGCCGTTGGCCGTGCGGATCACCAGCGGCAGCGACATCTGGCCCGCCGTCATGTATCGCGCCTTGGCGATCTCGTTGGCGATCATGTCCCAGCAGACGGCGAAGAAGTCGGAGAACATGATCTCCGCCACCGGCCGCAGCCCGGTCATCGCGGCGCCCAT
>DASRTX010000552.1:0-3731 GCA_035655715.1 Myxococcales bacterium
GCGCTGATGCTCGCCGTCCACGATCAAGTCGTAGGCCAGCCTGCAGCTCTGCGCGCACTGCCCGCGGTTGGCGCTGCGGTGCTGCAGCGCCTCGCTGGTGAGGCACTGGCCGCTCCAGCTCACGCAGAGCGCGCCGTGGACGAAGCATTCGAGCTCCAGGTCGGTGTTGCCTGCGAAGCGGGCGATCTCGGCGATCGACAGCTCGCGCGGCAACACCACGCGGGTCACGCCGAGCGACCTGGCGATCTCGCCCGCCTCCGCCGAGCTGACGGTCATCTGGGTAGAGGCATGCAGCGGCAGCTCGGGACAGACCTGCCGCGCCAGCCGCGCGACCCCCAGGTCCTGGACGATGATGGCGTCGGCGCCGGCGCGGGCGATGTCGGCCAGCGCCTCCTCGGCGACAGGCAGCTCGCGATCGAAGACCAGCGTGTTGAAGGTGACGAAACCCTGGACGCCCTTGCCGTGGAGGAAGTCGAAGATCCGCGGGAGGTCCGCGGCGGCGAAGTTGTCGGCGCGGGCGCGCGCATTGAAGCCACCGCGCAGGCCGAAGTAGACCGCGTCCGCGCCCGCGGCGACGGCCGCCCGCAGGCTCTCCTCGTCGCCTGCGGGCGCGAGCAGCTCCGGTTTTTCGAGGATCCTGGCCATGAAAAGATGCCCGCTTGTAACTGGCCCCGGTGTCACAAAACAGCGGAATTGACAAGCTGGCAGGAGGGCTTGCGCACTGCGGCTAGCCTGCCGGCACGCTTCTTGCGAAACACCGGCGGGCCAACAACCGGCGCGCTCACCAGGCAGTGGTTAAGGTCTTTTTACCAAGACCAGGGGGACGGTGGGCTCGATGGCGGATGTCGAAAAAGAGAACGAGGAATCCCTGACTTGCGGCGTGTGCCGCAAGACGGGGCAGTTCACGGCCCCGGTGTCGGTCATCCTCGTCTTCGCCCCCGGAATGGCGAAGCCGTACCCGCTGATCCCCGCAGAGGACTACCGCGTGTGTGGCGCCTGCGACGCCATCTTCACGCTGGTCAATCGCGCCGTGGAGGCGCACCCCACCACGCGCGCTGCCGGCCCCTGGAACCGCGCCATCGTCGTCTTCAGCGACGGGCACGGCGTGGATGTGAAGGCGAAGCGGCAGGGCCAGCAAATGGCGATGGCCTGAGATTCGGGGACACCATACGACGACTTACGTAAGGTGTCCCCGAAACCAGACCGCGAGCTACACGCGCGGGAGATCCGCGTCCTCCAATAGATGATCCAGCCACAGTGCTGAGAGCTTTTCCTGGAGGGAATTCCCGCGCAGCCGCATGCGCAGGTGCTCCCAGTCCATCGCGTCCATCGGCTGGTCCTGGTCGAAGCAGGAGAAGACGAAACTCTCCTTGCCGGTCTCTGGATCGCGGTGCTTGCAGAGGCACTGCGCGCAGATCTCCTTCATCATGCACTGCATCGGCGAGTTGATCGACGCGATGCCCACGTGGTCGGCAGGCAAGAGCGCGCGCAGCTCGTTGTGTCGCGCCCGCGCCACCGCCGCCATCATCCGGTCCGAGCCGATGGCGATGATGCGGCGGACGTTGGTGAACGGGACCGGCGGCTCGCCCAGGGCTCCGGTGGCGTAGGCCACCATCGCCTCCACCATGTTGCCGGAGAAGGCGCGGTCCTGTGGCCTGCGCGGCTGCGGGGGCTTCGAGCCCTGGTCCACCGACCACACCACCACGTCGGTGGCCTCCTCGATCTCGTCGCGCTTGAAGACGTCCTGCGCGTGCTTGTAGCCCGCGAAATAGACGACGCGGCAGCCGTTCTCGCGCAGCGCCCTGGAGATGCTGAAGAGCACCGCGTTGCCCAGGCCACCGCCGCAGAGCACCACGTCCTCGCCGCGGGGAATGGTAGAGGGAGCGCCGGTGGGTCCCATCACCACCACCGGCGTGCCGGGCTGGAGCGCCGCCACCAGCCGCGAGGACGAACCCATCTCCAGCACGATGAGCGAGAGCAACCCGCGGTCGCGATCGACCCAGGCCCCGGTCAGCGCCAGCCCCTCCATCTGCAGGCGGGTGCCCGCGACCGAAGGCGCGAGCGATTCGAAGTCTTGGAGGCGGTAGAACTGGCCCGGCTTGAAGCCGCGCGCGGCGGCCGGCGCCCGGATCACCGCCTCGACGATGGTGGGAGTGAGCCGCTTCACCTCGTGGACGCGCGCGTCCAAGTCTTCGTGCAGCTGCGCGCTGAGCCGCTCCCAGGCCGGCTGCGCGCTTCCGTCCGCGCGCGCCAGCCGCTCGGCGAAGAGGGCGGCGATGTGCGGGCAGCCGTCCTTGGCGGAGGCCATCGCCTTGACCACGCTTCCGGCGTAGACGGGATGGTTGTCGCCGAAGAAGCTCACCAGCTTGCCGTCAGGGGACGAATGGCTGGTGAAGAACCCCACCGCGCCGGTGAGATCGTGGGTGACGTCGGCCGGCACCAGCTTGCCGGCCTCCATGCGGAAGCTGCGGAAAGAGGCGTTCTCCGGATCCAGCTCGAAGCTGCCTGGCGCTTCCTTCTCCACCGTCACGTTGGGGCTGGTGCCCGCGGCCACGCAGACGGTGCGCGCGGGCAGCGTGACTTCCCCTCCGGAGCGCGCGCTGAATTTGACGGCCTGCACGGCGCCGTGCGCGTCCGGCACCGCCTCCAGCGGAGAGAGGCCTTCGGCGAAGGCGATGCCTTCCTCCAACGCCTTGATCACCTCCTCGTGGTTGAGGCGGTAGGCGGGGGAGTCGTTGAGCGTCTTGCGGTACGCGATGGTGACGCCGCCCCAGCCCTCGACCAGCCTGGCGAAGTCGGGCGCCTCGCCGGCCGCCGCCGCGCGCGCGCGCTCGTCCCGCACCGCGCGGCCATGCTCCAGCGCCTCGGCGTAGACGTGGCGCTCCTCGGGATCGAGCACCGAGAAGACCAGCTCCTCGCCGCCCGACTCACAGAGGATCTCGTGCCGCTCGAGGATCTTCTCCACCTGCACCGGGTAGTACGCCAAGAGCTCGGTGGCGGCGTCGATGGCGGTGAGCCCGCCGCCGATGACCACAGCGGGCAGGCGCACCTGCAAGTTGGCCAGCGAGCCCTTCTTGAATGCGCCGGTGAGCTGCAAGGCCATGAGGAAGTCGCTCGCCTTGCGCACGCCGCGGATGAGGTTGTTCTTCAGGCCGATCAGCGTGGGTTTGCCCGCGCCGGCCGCCAGCGCCACGTGGTCGAACCGGTAGCGGCCGAAGGCGTCGTCCAGGGTCACGGTGCCGCCGAAGCGGGTGCCGCCGTGGAGCTGGAAATGCGTCCGCCGCGCGAGATTCAGGTGGAGCACGTCGAGGAACGACTTGTCCCAGCGCACGGTGATGCCGTATTCGGAGACGCCGCCGAAGCCCGAGGTGACGCGCTGGTCGAGCGGCTTGCCGAACACCTCGTCGTAGTGCTCGACCGGCCAGTGCAAGAGGCGCTCCGGCAGCGGCTCGATCTTCAGGCCGTCGATTCCCACCACCCCGAAGCCTTCGTTGAGCAGGTGGTGCGCGAGCGTGTAGCCGGCGGGACCCATCCCCACCACCAGCACGTTGACGCCGGAGTAGGGCCGCGGATGCTGCCGCCCGAAGCGCAGCGGGTTCCAGCGTGTGAGCAGGCTCCAGATCTCGAAGCCCCAACGCATCCGCAGCACGTCGCTGAGCACCCGCGTCTCGATCTGCGGGATGTTGACCGGGTCCTGCTTCTGGTAGACGCAGGCCTTCATGCAGTCGTTG
>DASRTX010000553.1:0-9708 GCA_035655715.1 Myxococcales bacterium
GCGGCCGCACCAAGATCGCGGTCGCATCGCGCGACGGCGACGTCGACCCGGTGGGCGCCTGCGTGGGCATGAAGGGCAGCCGCGTGCAGGCGGTGGTGCAGGAGCTGCGCGGCGAGAAGATCGACATCGTCCCCTGGGACGACGACTCGGCGCGGTTCGTCTGCAACGCGCTGCAGCCCGCCGAGGTGAGCCGCGTGCTGCTCGACGACGAGAACCGGGCCATGGAGATCATCGTGCCCGACGACCAGCTCTCGCTGGCCATCGGCCGCCGCGGCCAGAACGTGCGCCTGGCGGCGCAGCTCACCGGCTGGAAGCTGGACATCAACAGCGAGAGCCGGGTGAAGGAGATGCGGGAGTTCGCCAGCAAGAGCCTCACCGCCATCGGGCTGCCCGAGGCCACGGTGGAGCTGCTCTACGCGCATGGCTTCCGCAGCGCCAAGGACTTCGCCAACGCCGCCACCGAAGTGCTCCTACAAATGCCCGGCATCACCCCGGACAACGTGGAGCGCTACCTCGGCTCGGCCCGCGACCAGATCGGCAAGGACGAGGAGGAGCTCTCCCGCATCGAGCGCGAGAGGGAGGAGGCCCGGGCCATCGAGGCGCGCCGGCACCCCTCCGAGCTCACCCAGGCGGAGCGGCTCCTGCGCGTGCGCGGCATCAGCGAGCGCAACATCGAGCAGATGGCCAACGCCGGCTACAAGACCGTGGAGGACATCCACAACGAGCCCGACGTGGTGAAGTTCGGCGAGGCCACCGGGCTGGGCGTGAAGAAGGGCAAGCAGGTCAAGGCGGCGGTGGAGCACTACCTCCAGGAGGAGGCGCGCCTCAAGGTCGACCTCGACGCGAAAAAGGCGGCCGCAACCAGTGGGGCCCCAGCGTGAACCCCGCATGAGCCGGGGGAGGCGGGCCGCCCGGGCGCGGCCGGCCGTCCCGCACCGAAGATGCGTGGGGTGCCGAAAGGTGCGGCCGCAGGCAGATTTGCTGCGGTTGGTGGCGGAAGAGGGACAGGCGGTGCCGGGGCAGGGCCGGCCGGGCCGGGGATGCTGGCTCTGCCGCGACCCGGGTTGTGCCAAGGCGGCGCTGAAGACGGGGCAGATTCCCCGGGCGCTCAAAGGGAAGGCGGCGGCGCCCATGCTCGACCGCCTCCTTCAGTGGATGGCGGAGGGCGCAGCTCGTAGCAGTGCAAGGGCTGCGCTTGACGGCAACAGAGGGTGCGGACTAAAGAGCTAGCCCCTCGAAAAGGGAGCGGAGTTCTGGAAGGGATTCAAGACCGGATGGCGAAGAAGCGCGTGTACGAGCTCGCGAAGGATCTCGGCCTCTCCAACAAGGAGATGGTCGATTGGCTGCGCGCCCACGAGTATGACGTCAAGAGCCACTCCTCGTCGCTCGAGGACGATCAGGCGCTGGCCGTGCTGGAGAAGTTCAAGGGCGAGAAGGGCCCCAAGGTGGAGGTGCCCAAGCCCAGCGGCAGCGGCGTGGTGCTGCGCCGCAAGAAGGCCGACACCGCCGCCGAGCACGAGCACGCGGCCGCCGTGGCGCACGGCGCCGTGGAGCCGCCGCCGCGTCCGCCCCCGCCGCCCCAGATTCCACCCCAGCCGGAACGCCGGCCCGAGCCCGCCCCGGTGGTCGCCGAGGCGCCAAAGCCTGCGCCGCCCCCCGTGGCCGAGGTGAAGCCCCCGCCCGCCCCTGTCCCCGCGCCGGAGGCCCCGCCGCCGCCCGCGGCCATCCTGCAGGTCGTTCCCCCGGAAGTCCCCAAGCCTACCGAAGTCCAGCCCGTCGCCGCGCCGGCCGAGCAGCAGAAGCCCGCAGCAGCGCAACAGCAGCCAGCCCCCTCGATGCCGCCTCCGGCCCGCCCCGTCGAAGCCCAGAAGTCCGCCCCCCACAGCAACGTTCCCGCGGGGGTGGCCAGGGTGGCCGCCCGCCCGGCGCCGCCGCCTCCTCCACGGGCGCCCGTGCGGCCTCCGCCGGCCAGGCCCACCGGTCCCATCGTTCAGGGCCCCGGCGGCGTGCAGTCGGTGCAGGTCACCGAGAACCTCCAGGCGCGCCCCTCGGCGACCCGGGCGGTGGTGTTGTCCCGGCCACTGATTCCCATCGCCCGGCCGGCCCCCCGGCCCCCTGCAGGCGGCGGCTTCCGCCCCCGGCCGGTGGGCGAGGTGCGCGAGCTGGCGGTGGTCTCCGGCGGCCCCGGCCGCGGCCGCGAGTTCATCGACGTCACCAAGGACAACAAGGGCGGCCCCGGCCAGCGCGGCAAGAAGGGCCCGCGCGTCGAGAAGACCGAGTCGCTCTCCAAGCAGGACCTGGTGGAGCTCGCCAAGCAGCGCGCCTACGTCCCTGTCCGCGGACACAAGAAGAAGAGCGCCAAGAAGGGCAAGCAGACCGAGATCACCGAGATGTCGGAGCACAAGAAGGTGCTCCGCATCGAGGAGACCATCACCCCCTCCGAGATGTCCCAGGCCATGGGGGTCAAGAGCGCCGACCTGATCCGCAAGCTGGTGGCGAGCGGGAAGATGGTCACCCAGAACCAGCCCATCGACTTCGACACCGCCAGCGTGCTCGCGGTCGACTACGGCTGGAAGGTGGAGAAGGTCGGCTTCGAGATCGACGAGTTCATCCAGGAGACCGAGAACAAGCCGGAGGAGCTGTTCCCGCGGCCGCCCGTGGTCACCATCATGGGCCACGTCGACCACGGCAAGACGTCGCTGCTGGACGCCATCCGCAAGGCCCACGTGGCCGAGGGCGAGGCCGGCGGCATCACGCAGCACATCGGCGCCTACTCGGTGGACGTGGTGGGCTCGGACGGCGGCGAGGCCAGCATCACCTTCCTCGACACGCCCGGCCACGAGGCCTTCACCGCCATGCGCGCCCGCGGCGCCAACGTCACCGACATCGCGGTGATCGTGGTGGCGGCGGACGACGGCGTGATGCCGCAGACGACGGAGTCGATCAACCACGCCAAGGCCGCGGAAGTGACCATCGTGGTGGCGCTGAACAAGATCGACAAGCCCGGCGCGCAGCCCGACCGGATCAAGCAGCAGCTCAACGAGTTCGGCCTCGTCCCCGAGGAGTGGGGCGGCGAGACCATGATGGTCCCGGTGTCGGCGCGCACCGGCGAGGGCATCGAGAAGCTGCTCGAGGCCATCCTGCTCCAGGCCGAGGTGATGGAGCTCAAGGCCAACCCGAGCAGGCCCGGCAGCGGCACGGTGATCGAGGCCAAGCTGGAAAAGGGCCGCGGCCCCGTGGCCACCGTCCTCGTCCAGGACGGCACGCTGCGCGTGGGCGACGCCATCGTCACCGGCGTCCACCACGGCCGGGTGCGCGCGATGATGAACGAGCACGGCGAGCAGATCGACGACGTGCCGCCCGGTTTCCCGGTGGAGGTCCTCGGCCTCGACGGCGCTCCCTCCGCGGGCGACGACTTCAACGTGGTGGAGGACGAGCAGGCCGCCGCGGTGGTGGCCGAGCACCGCCTGCGCAAGGAGCGCGAGAAGGAGCTGTCGAAGAACAACAAGCTCTCCATCGACGACATCCTCGCCAAGGGCAAGAAGGACGTGGCCAAGGTCCTCAAGATCATCGTCAAGGCCGACGTGCAGGGCTCGGTCGAGGCGCTGCGCAACGCCCTCACCAAGATCTCCACGCCGAAAGTATCCGTGGACGTGATCGACTGGGGCGTGGGCAACATCACCGAGAGCAACGTCCATCTCGCCGCGGCGTCCAAGGCGATGATCGTCGGGTTCAACGTCAAGCCGGAGTCCAAGGCGGCGGAGACTGCTGCCTCCTCGGGCGTGACGCTCAAGACCTACTCCATCATCTACGAGGCGCTCGACGAGGTGAAGCTGGCCATGGAGGGCCTGCTCGAGGCCATCATCAAGGAGAAGGTGGTGGGCCACGCCAAGGTGCTGCAGACCTTCAACGTGCCCAAGCTCGGCACCATCGCCGGCTCCTCGGTCACCGACGGCAAGATTACCCGCACCAGCATGGTGCGCCTGATGCGCGACGCGAAGCCCATCATCACCAGCAAGATCGCCTCGCTGCGCCGCTTCAAGGACGACGTGAAGGAAGTGGACAAGGGCTTCGAGTGCGGAATCGGCATCGAGAACTTCACCGATTTCCAGCCGGGCGACGTGATCGAGGCCTACGAGTTGGAGACCATCCGGCCCTCGCTGACCTAGTCGGCGTCGGCCTCGGGACGCGCAGATGGTGGTCGGCATCCTCAGGCTCACGCTCTACATCCACGGCGCTTGCTCGCTGAAGGACAAGCGGCAGGTGCTGCGCAAGGTGGTGGACCGCTTGCGCTCGCGCTTCAACGTCAGCGTGGCCGAGGTCGGCGACAACGACGTCTGGCAGCGGGCCGTCGTCGGCATCTGCGCGGTGTCCAACGACCACAGCTTCGTCAACGAGGTGCTGGACAAGTGCGCCCGGGACGCGGGCAACTTCGCGGAGATCGTCAACCGCGAGATGGAGATCGAGACCTACTCGGAGATGTCGTCGGACTGGTCGCAGAAGCCCGACATCGACGCGCACGACCTCTCCCGAGCGGAGCCGGGGGAGCAGCGCCCCGCGACCGCCGACGCCGAGGAGGAGGGCTGGCTCAAGGAAGAGGACTTGAAGTGAGCACGCACAACCGGCCGGAGCGCGTGGCGCAGATGATCCAGCAGCTTCTCGGCGAGCGCTTCGCGCGCGGCATGCGCGACCCCCGCATCGGGCTGGTCACCATCACCGGCGTGAAGATGTCGCCCGACCTGCGCGAGGCGCGCGTCTACTGGACGGTGCACGGCGACCCGGAGCAGCGCGAGCACACCGCCAAGGGCCTGGAGAATGCCCGCGGCTTCCTGCGGCGCGAGATCGGCACCGAGCTCAAGCTGCGACTGACCCCGGACCTGCGCTTCACCTACGACGAGGCCATCGATCGGGGGGAGCGCATCGAGCAGCTGCTCCGGCAGGTCCACGACGAAGACAAGCACCGCGGGGGGTAGCTTGAAGGCGATCAACAAGGGCGTCAGCAACGCGCGCGACTGGAAGCCGGCGGAGAACCTGCCGCTGGCGGTCGCGGCGCTGCGGCCCGCCGCCAGGGTGCTGATCACCATGCACCGGGGACCGGACGGAGACGCGCTCGGCTCCGCCCTGGCCCTGGCCTGCGTGCTGCGCGACCTGGGCCGCGAGGTCACCGTCTACAATCCCGACGACCTGCCCTACAACTTCCGCTTCCTCAGCGGTGCCGGGCACGTGGTCCGCGCGCTGCCCCCGGAGGCCGCCTACGACGTGACGGTGGTGACCGACGCAGGGGCCTTCGATCGGCTGGGCCCGCACGTGCCGCCGCCGCAGAAGCGGGGCGTGCTGCTCAACCTCGACCACCACGTCACCACCGAGCCCTTCGGCGACGTGAACTACGTGGACCCGGAAGCCGCGTCTGTGGGCATCCTCGCCTACAAGATCATCAAGGGCCTGGGCGCGCCGCTCTCGCGCGACGCGGCGGAGTGCATCTACGCCAGCATCCTGGCCGACACCGGCTGCTTCCGCTATTCCAGCACCGACCCCGAGTGCCTGCGCATCGCCGCCGAGCTGATCGAGGCGGGGGTGGAGCCGTGGGAGATGACGGTGCGGGTGTACGAGCAGCAGCCGCTGGCGCGCATGCGCCTGCTCGCCGACGTGCTGCGCACGCTGGAGGTGCACGGCAGGCTGGCCACCATCACCATCACCAACGCGATGGTGGCCAGGACCGGCAGCGAGACCGACCTCACCGACGGCTTCATCAACTACGCGCGCAGCGTGGACGGGGTGGAGGTGGCGGCCAGCTTCCGCGAGCCGGAGGACGGTGGGCCCTGGCGGGTGAGCTTCCGCAGCCGCGGCCGGGTCAACGTGGCCGCCATCGCGCAGAAGTTCGGGGGCGGGGGGCACCACAATGCCGCAGGCTGCAGCATCGCCGGCGACGAGGCGGCTGTCCGCGCGAAGATCGCCGACGAGATCGAGAAAGCACTGAATGGCGCGTGACGTCTCCGGCGTGGTGGTGGTGGACAAGCCCAGCGGACCGACCAGCTTCGACGTGGTCCGCCGCGTGAAGGGGCTCTTCAAGACGCGCCGTTGCGGGCACACCGGGACGCTCGATCCCACCGCCACCGGCGTGCTGCCCATCTGCATTGGCGACGCCACCAAGATCGCCAGCTTCGTCAGCGAGGGCGAGAAGGAGTACGACGCCGTCGTCCGCTTCGGCCAGGTCACCGACACGCAGGACGGCGCGGGGCGCACGCTGGAGACCCGGCCCGTCGACGGGCTCACCGAGGAGGCGGTGCGCGCCGGGCTTCAACAGTTCGTCGGTTTGGTGGACCAGACCCCGCCCATGTATTCCGCGCGCAAGGTGGACGGCAAACGCCTCTACGAGCTGGCGCGCGCGGGCGAGGAGGTGGAGCGCGAGGCGCGGCAGGTGCACATCGACGAGGCGAAACTCATCTCCTTCCGGCCCCCCGACGCGGGCATCTTCGTCCGCTGCTCCAAGGGGACCTACCTGCGCACGCTGGCGCACGACCTCGGCCAGAACCTGGGATTCGGCGCGCACCTGCACGAGCTGAAGCGGGTGCGGGTGGGGCCCTTCGCGCTGGAGGACTCGGTCGGCCTGGACACGTTGATGTCGGCCGCCAAGGAGGGTCCCGAGAGCCTCGACCGCTACCTCCATCCCATCTCGCGCGCGCTCGCCGATCTCGCCGAGCTGCAGCTCGACCTTCCCATCGCGCGCCGCGTGGCCCACGGTCATGCGCCGGGACCGTCCGATCTCTCGCGCCTGCGCGCTCCGCCCTTTTCGCGGGGACGCAAGGTCAGGCTGATCGACCCGGAGGGGCGCGTGTTGGCGGTGGGAGAGAGCGACGGCGTGGGCACCCTCAAGCTGTTGCGCGTGCTGGTGTCGGGCCAGCACGACATGGTGGAGAAGGACTACTGAGCAGCGGGCAGCAGATGAACACCGCCGACGCCAGCGCCACGCCGCCCAGCTTTCCACCTGACTGGAAGCCGCTGCCGGGCAGCGGGCCCGGGGTGGTTCCCGGCGACGGCGAGGCCCTGCTGGTCCTCGCCCAACTCGACGTCCCGCCGCAGCGGCTGGACGCCCTGCGCGCGTCGTTCGCGCCGCGTGAGGAGGAGCGCTTCCGCAGCTTCGCCACCGATGCGCTGCGCTCGCGCTGGGGAGCGGCGCGGGGCACGCTGCGGGAAGTGCTGGGAGCCGCGGTGGGATGCGCGCCGCGCGAGGTGGCGTTCCGCTACGCGGCGCACGGGAAGCCGCAGCTGGCCAATTCACCGCTGCGCTTCAACATCAGCCACTCCGGCGCGGTGGCGCTGATCGCCGTCGCGCGCGTGGAGGTGGGCGTGGACGTCGAGCTGCCGCGGCCCCGCCGCAGCGACGGCATCGCCCGGCGGTTCTTCGCCCCGGGCGAGATCGAGCGGCTCTTCGCCATCGAGGATCCAGAGCGACGCGCCGACGCCTTCTTCCGCCTCTGGACCTGCAAGGAGGCCTTCCTCAAGGTCACCGGGGAGGGGTTGTCCCGGTCAACCCGCTCCTATGAGATTGCTCCCGATTCCTCGCGATTGCTCTGGGCCGTGGGCATTCCCGACGCGGCGACGCGTTACTCGGTATACCCTTTGGACGTCGGCGACCCCTACCGTGCGGCGCTGGTCGCGGAAGGGCCGGTCAGGTTGCTTCGCTATCGCTGGCGATAGGGGTGCATCTGCTCCTAGTTGGGCAGGCCTTCGGGTTCCGTCCCGGCCGCCGGAACGGGCGACGCGTGGTGATGGACGATTCGCCAGGCATTCTGTTCGCGCACGAAGACGTTGGTGGCAGCGAGACTCCCTCCGGGCAGGACCTCCTCGCAGACCACCCAGCCGATCTCCCCCATCGTGCGGGCGACGGGCCGGTGGCAGCGGATGCGAGGCGGCGCTCCGCCGCCGAGCAGGATGCGCCGCCAGCTGTCGATCACCGAATCGCGACCGACCAGGTTTTGCCAGCCCGGATGCAGGCAGGTCACCGGCGTCTCGCGCGCCCAGAGCGAGTCCATGGCCGCCGCGTCCTTGTGGGCGAACGCCGCATAGAAGGCCTCATTCGCCGCCAGAACGTCGCGCTCGTCGTGGGTCATGGCGGGATTCTCCCAAGGATCGGCATGGTGCGACTGGCCCTCAGGGCGACAGGGCCACGTTGAGATGCACGGGCACGTAGGGGATGCCGCAACAGACGCCTGGCCCGGGATTCGCTGACGGGACATCGATGGCGAAATGCTGCGTCGCATATCCCGTGGCGCCGATGTCGAGGTCGTAGTGTCCCGAGGCGTAGGCACTGACCTGGCACGTCGTGGGTCCTGTTGAAGGCGGGCCGCAAGAAGCCGTCGCATCAGTGACGCCCGGCGGCACCGCCAGGTTCGTGATCCCCACCTGCGTCGAGACGCCTCCCCCGCGGGCGTCGGTAACCATGATGTTGACCGCCGGAGGCGACGCGCCGCAGGCGACGCCGCTACAGTCGGCGGCGGATGATCCGTCGCAGGCACCGAGGAGGACCAGGCCAGCGACTGCGAGCGACCGCATGCGTGGCACTTTCGCACGGAACGCTATCACCTACACGCTTGCCTTCTGCCGTCCGGGGAGGCACAACGCGGCGCCATGAACCTTCCCGCCCTCTTCTTGCTCGCTGCCGGAGCCGCGACCTCCATCGAGGGCATGCATGCGGCGCCCGGCGTTCCCAGCCTGGTGCAGAGCGGCGTGCCCGAGATCCCGGCCGAGCTCCGCCAGCGCACCGACCAGTACCTCAACGCGCGCCAGGCCGCGTTGGTCGACGTGACCGACTCGGGGGACGCGCTGCTCGTCGCCACCCGCTTCGCCTCCACCAACCAGCTGCACCTGGTGGAGGCGCCGTTGGGCATGCGCACCCAGCTCACCTTCGCCGACGAGCCCGTGACCCAGGCGCGATTCCAGCCGGGCGACCAGCAGATCCTCTGGTATCTGCAAGATAAGGGCGGCGGGGAGTTCTTCCAGATCCTCCGGCTCGACCGCCGCGTCGGCCGCGCGGAGATGGTGACCGACGGCAAGAGCCGCCACGGCAGCCTGACGCTCTCGCGCGACGGCAGCCGGCTCGCGTTCTCCGGCACGCAGCGCAACGGCAAGGACACCGACGTCTATCTCGCCGACACCGCGTCGCCGAAGAAGGCGCGGCGGTTGACCGAGGCGGAGGGCACCTGGGCGCCGGTGGAGTTCTCGCCCGACGGGACGCGCCTGTTGGTGCTGCACGAGCGCAGCATCCAGGACGCGGACCTCTACTCGATGGAGCTCTCCTCCGCGAAGTTGACGCAGCTCACCCCCAAGGAGGGCAAGGCCAGCGTGGAGGCGGCCCGGTGGACTGCGGACGGCAAGGGCGTGTACCTGGTCACCGATCGCTGGAGCGACTTCAACCAGCTCTACCGCCTGGAGTTGGACGGCAAGCGCACTCCGCTCTCGGCGGACCTGGGTTGGGACGTGGAGGAGCTGGCCACCACCGAGGACGGCTCGCGGCTCGCTTTCTCCGTCAACCAGGACGGCGCCTCGCGGCTGTACCTGCTCGACCGCCAGGGTCACCTTGGGCCGGTGGCGCTGCCGGAGAACGCGGTCATCGGCAGGATGGTCTTTCCACGCAAGCGGTCCGATCGATTGGCCGTGTCGTTCCAGACCGCCACCCAGCCGCTCGACGTCTACGAGGTCGATCTGTCG